>NZ_JBTNDH010000002.1:0-210875 GCF_054511095.1 Arthrobacter sp. TMN-49
ACTATTTTCACGATCTAACACGGCAAAGAACTCGGCCCGGTCAGCCGCAGAATAGCTCCGATAAACCAACGTCGAAGACTGCTCTGCGGCCGGCCCGGCACCGTCTTCCGGTGATGACATTTTCTCTAAAAAAGCTTCATTAATTGATGAAGACTCCATCGGTATCGCAACTCCAAAAGGTATGGAGTGTTGCAACGATCCCTGTAACTCGCCATTTGGACGGAAATGGGCCCTTTTCGTCTAACAACTGGATCATAGATTGGGGGGAGGGACGCCAGCCGCGTTCACTGCGATTGCCGCCGAAATCCAGGAGCTCGCAGGGGTGCAGGGCATGGTTGGGGATCCGGGCATAATCAGCTCCGCCGGCATCGAAGCACTCAAGGATGCGTCCTTGGGCTGGGTTAGTGCCCTGGGGAACACTACGGGTCGGGAAAACCCGGGGAAAAACAACATGGCCAAGCACTTGACGCTCACGATCACCACACAGAGGACCGGCGCGTGCCCGCAGAGCCCGTCGCCGCTGTGACTGGACAGATAATGCCGCTTTGAAATTTCATAGCGGCATTATCTGTCCAGTCAGGGTGCCGGAGGTAGCCCATCCATCCCCGTACGTAGGGGTTCAGTTGTTGAATGCGGTATTCCATGGAGACTTGCCGGATAGATCACGGATTTCTCCCGGTTCACCCTCAATTTCAGGTCTGATTCAAGGACTTTTGTCGCCTGCACCAACACCGAGCATCATGGGCGCTCTTACCCGGCAGGAACCCATACGAGACCGGCACAAACCCCGCATCAAAGACCGGGGAAAGGACTTGCGCAACCGCTTGCTGGATCAGCCGATCCAGCATGGACGGCGCCGGATGTTCATCTGCACCCAGCCCGTCAACACCTGCAGCACCACGATTACGCTCAAGACGTTTCACCGCGACCATCAGATTCTGCCGGTTCATCACTACGCACAGAAAGGGGCCATCCAGGATTCACCGGTGCCTCCTTACACCCTCTGTCACACAGATCTAGAGGGGGTGGTTAGTCGGCGGCGCGGCGGCCACGGACCTTGGGGATGGCGCCGGTGGTCCAGTCCGCGAACGGCGACGCCGTGCCCGTGGAACCCGTGCCGGTGGAACCCGTGCCCGTGGAACCCGCGGTGGGTGTGGGGCCGGAACCGCTCGTAGCTGGCGTGTGGACCACCTTCAGGGCCTTGATGAGGTCGTGGCGTTCCTTGCGACCCTCCACCAGGCGGTACAGCACCGGCACCAGAATCAAGGTCAGGGCCGTGGAGGAGATCAGGCCACCCACCACCACAATGGCCAGGGGCTGCGAAATGAAGCCCCCGCCCCCTGTCAGTCCCAAGGCCATGGGTGTGAGGGCAAAGATGGTGGCCAGCGCTGTCATGAGGATGGGGCGCAAACGCTGCCGGGCGCCGTGTTCGATGGCGTCGGCCACGTTCATGGCGGCCCTGTCCCCGGAAGGCTGCCTATATTGGTTGATCAGGTCGATGAGCACGATGGCGTTGGTGACAACAATGCCCACCAACATCAGCATGCCAATCAGTGACGGCAAGCCCAGCGGAACGCCTGTGATGAGCAACAAGCCAATGGCGCCGGTCGCGGCGAAGGGGATGGACACCAGCAGGATCAGCGGCTGGATCAGGGATTTGAAGGTGGCCACCATGATCACGTAGACGATGGCGATGGCTGCCAGCATGGCCAGGCCCAGCTGTGAGAACGAATCGTTAAGCTGTGTTGCGGCACCACCAATGCTGGCTATGACACCAGCTGGCAGGGTTGTGGCGTCGAGCCGCTTTTGCACCTCGGCGCTCAAGGACCCCAGGGAATCACCCTCGGGGGTCACCGAAACCGTGGCCGTCCGCTGGCCGTTGGAGGAGGTGAGGGTTAGCGGGGTTTGAAGTTCCGCCACCGTGGCCACGGAGGAGAGCGGAACGGGCCCGCTGGCCGTGGGGATCTGTGCCGCAGCCAGGGCCGCCACCGAATCAAACTCGGTGCCCACACCAATCTGCACCTTGTAGTCGGTGGTGTCGATGCGCACGGTGCCGCCCGGGAGGGGGCTGACGGTGGCTGCCAGCAAACCGGTAATCTGCGTCTCGTCCAGGCCAGCCGCAACAGCCTTGGCCCGGTTGACACTGACCTGGACCACCGGCTGGGAGCCGCTGAGGTTGCTGTCCACCGACTGCGCCCCGGGAACACCTGTCATGGCCTTGAGCAACAGATCGCTGGCTTCTTGGAGCTCGGCACCCGTGGTTGCCTTAACAATGACATCCACTGTGTTGGAGGTGCCGAAACCGCCACCTTCTGAGCCAAGGCTGATGGTGCCGGCGTCCTTGATGCCGTCGATGGCTGCCAGCACTGTTGCCTGCAGCTTGACCTGATCGGCATCCTCATCGGTGATGACCTGGAACGCCGCGCTAGAGGCGCCCGAGGACAGCAGCGCCGAGAAACCGCCGGAGGCGTTGCCAACGGTGACCTGAACATCCGTGACGCCCTGAATCTCCCGCAGCACTGCCTCGACCTTTTGGGAGGCTTCATCGGTGACGTCCAAGCTGGTTCCCGGCGGCATGTCCTGCTGGATGCTCAAACTGTTTTGGCCCGTGTTCCCCAACAAATTGGTGGGCAACAGCGGCGTCATGGCCAGGGTTGCCGCCAACACAATGCCGCCGGCCAGTAAGGTCGCCACGGGGTGCTTTTGCGTCTTGGCCAGGATGGGCAGATAGCCGCGCTGCAACCGGGACGACCGTTCCTTCACTTCCACAGCGCTCAGCAGCGCCTTCCCGCGCAAGGGGGTTCCGGCGTCGTCCGCGACACCGTGCTCGCCTGCAGCGGGGGACTTCAAGAACCAGTACGCCAGCACCGGAACAATGGTCAGCGATACCAGCAGCGAGGCCACCAGGGCGAACGTGACAGTGAGCGCGAAGGGTCGGAAGAGCTCGCCGGCCAGGCTGCCCACGAACGCAATGGGCAAGAACACCGCCACAGTCGTCAGGGTGGAGGCGGTAATGGCCGCCGCGACCTCCTTGATGGCGGCCAGGATGGCAGTCTTTTTGTCCTCCCCGTAGCTCAGGTGCCGCATGATGTTCTCGATCACCACAATGGAGTCATCCACCACCCGCCCAATGGCAATGGTCAGCGCGCCCAGGGTGAGAATGTTCAGCGAGTATCCTGTCGCCCACAACGCAATAAACGTCACCAGCAGGGACAACGGGATGGAGATGGCTGTGACCAGCGTTGAACGCACGGACATGAGGAAGATCAGGATAACCACGACGGCGAACCCCAGACCCAGCAGTCCCTCCACCGTGAGGTCGTGAATGGATTTCTCGATGAACGGAGCCTGGTCTAGAACTGTGGTGAACGTGGTGTTGTTGCCCAGCGAGGCCGCAATGCCCGGCAGTTCCTCGTTGATTTGCCGGGACAGGGAGACGGTGTCAGCGGCCGGCTTTTTCGTGATGGACAGTGCCAGCGTGGGTTCGCCGTTGGTGCGCGTGATGGAGGTGGCGGGGTCATCGGCCAGGGCAACGCTGGCGACCGAGGCGATGGTGGGGGGAGTGTTGGACTTCGCCGCGCCGGGGACCGGAGTGCTGGCCAGCGGCAGCGCCTTGACGGCGTCAAGGGAATCCACCGGGCTGCCGGCCTGAATGGAGAGGGTCAGGGTGTCGGTGTTCAGGGAGCCCACGGGAACCAGTGTGCCGTTGTTGCTCAGGGCCTTGGCGATGGAGCCGGGGTCGACACCGGCGGCGGCCATCTTGGCCGGGTCAGGCACAATGGCTATGTGCTGGGAGTTGGCGCCGCTCACGTCGGCGCCGCGAACGCCGTCGATCTTCAAAAGTTTGGGCACGGCAACGCGCTGCAAGTCGGTGTTGAGTGCTGCCAGGCCCTGATCGGAGGAGACAGCCAGGAAGACTATGGGAAAGTCCGCAATGCTGCCGGCGATGGGCAGCGGCTGGACATCGTCGGGCAGCTGCTGGCTGACGTTGGAGATGGCACGGTCAATCTGATTCCGGGCCCGGTCGAGATTGGTGCCGTAGGCGAACGCCAAACTGATGGTGGAGACGCCACTGCGCGAGGTGGAGGTACTGGATTCCAGCCCTTCCACCGCGTTCAGTGCCGCTTCCAACGGTTCACTGATTTGCTTGTCAACCACTGCCGGTGACGCGCCGGCCATGGCCGAGACAACAGTGATTTGCGGGAACTCAATGCTGGGGATCAGTTCCTGCTTCAGCGAACCGAGCGTGATGACCCCGAAAACCATCACGAAAATGGTGATCAGGGCAATCAACGCCCGGTTGCCCAGAGACATCTTTGCCAAACTAAACATCAGTACGCTCCCACGCGTTCATGCCGGTTCCACCCGGCACTGCGAGGGAACTTTAGGCTTTTTCCGTCTTCAACTGCAAAGAAGCTGCCGTGGCGGCCAGGCTCTTTTCAAATAGTTCGCCATCATCGTTGAGTTTGGTGCCATAGGTAGGCATCATGCCACGCAGGGATTCCTGCCATTCGAGCTTGAACTTGCGTGGGAAGCAACGCTGCAACAGCTCAAGCATAATGGGCACGGCCGTCGAGGCGCCCGGGGAGGCACCCAACAGGGCGGAGATGGTTCCATCAGCGGCCGTGATGACTTCGGTGCCGAACTGCAGCACCCCGCCCTTCTTGGCATCTTTCTTGATGATCTGCACGCGCTGGCCGGCCGTGATCAGCTCCCAGTCCTTGCCTTCGGCTTCGGGGAAGTACTCGTGGAGGGCAGTGACCTTGCCGCCGCGGGACTTGGTCACCTCGCCCACCAGGTACTTGACCAGGTCAAGGTTGTCCTTGCCCACAGCCAGCATGGGGATGATGTTGTTGGGGCGGATGGAGCCGGGCAGGTCCATGTAACTGCCGGTCTTGAGGTACTTCGTGGAGAAACCGCCGTACGGGCCGAACAGGAGCGAGCGCTGGCCGTCAACGTAGCGGGTGTCGAGGTGCGGGACTGACATGGGCGGGGCGCCCACTGAGGCCTGACCGTACACCTTGGCGCTGTGCTTGGCGGCAATTGTTTGGTCCGTGCACCGGAAGAACTGGCCCGAAACCGGGAATCCGCCAAAGCCCTTACCCTCGGGGATACCCGAGCGCTGGAGCAGGTGCAGGGCGCCACCACCGCTGCCAATGAAAACGAACTTGGCCTTGACCACGCCGTGCTCACCGGAGGCGGGGTGCTTGAGGGAAACGTTCCAGCCGCCGTCGTTGCTGCGGGCCAGGTCGGTGACAGTGGTGCCGTAGTTCACTTCGACGTCGTTCTTGTCCATGTAGCCGATCAGCTCACGGGTCAAGGCGCCAAAGTCCACGTCGGTGCCTTCGGCGGCACGGGTCGCGGACACTTTTTCCTGCGGGTCGCGGCCCTTCATCACCAAAGGTGCCCACGCGGCGATCGTTGCCGGGTCCTCGCTGTACTCCATGGAGGCAAAGACCGGGTTGGTCTTGAGCGCCTCATGGCGGGCCTTGAGGAACTTCCTGTGGGCCTCGCCAATGACGAAGCTCATGTGCGGCACCGTGTTGATGAACCCCTTGGGGGAGCCGATCAGCGATTCGTCCACCAGATGCGACCAGAACTGGCGCGAGAGCTGGAACTGCTCGTTGATGTGGACGGCCTTGGCCGGGTTCACCGAACCGTCGGCGGCAGCAGGAGAGTAGTTAAGCTCACAGAGCGCGGAGTGGCCGGTGCCGGCGTTATTCCAGGGGCTCGATGATTCCAATCCCGGGGTATCGAGCTGTTCAAACAGCACAATCTTCCAGTTTGGTTCGAGTTGCTTGAGCATGGTGCCCAGCGTGGCGCTCATGATGCCGCCTCCGATGAGAACAACGTCAGCGTCTTTGGTGTTCGAAATGAAGGTCACAGTCAACTCCGGTAGAGGCTCTTCCTAGCGGTAGCTAGCGTATCGCGGTAGGTGCACCATGCGTAAATCCAAACACTTGGGCAATCTGACGCCCGGGCCTACTCAGCCCGGTTCTGGCGCGAGGACCACATGATTGAACACCTCACTCAGGACCGGGCTGAGGGG
This sequence comes from Arthrobacter sp. TMN-49, assembly GCF_054511095.1. Classification (NCBI taxonomy): domain Bacteria; kingdom Bacillati; phylum Actinomycetota; class Actinomycetes; order Micrococcales; family Micrococcaceae; genus Arthrobacter; species Arthrobacter sp. TMN-49. The sequence goes on from NZ_JBTNDH010000002.1 coordinate 6,050, forward strand.
ATAGGACACCACCTTGTCCGAGAGGGCGATCGCCGAGATGGGGAAGGCGATGGGGACGGCCGGGACTGTTGCGGCGATTTGTTGGCTGATGGATTCGTACGCGGCAACACGCTCAGGGCCGTTGGGCATGCTGCGGGCTCGGGTAATTTTGGAGACCAGTTGGGGGTCTTCCAGGCCCAGTTCGGCACTGGCTGAGCCGAAGATGGGGCCCACAAAATTGTCGGGGTCCGCGTAGCTGCCGTTCCAACCCAACAGGCTCAGCGCATGGTCACCGCCACTGGTGACAGCAGCCACGTACCCTTCACTCCAGGGCACCGGAACGGGTTTGATGTTGAACCCCACCGCCGTGAGCTCGCTGGCAATTTGGGCGTACACCTTTTCGGGGGAGGGCAGGTATGTCCTGGACGAATCCGTGGGGTAATAAAATTTCAGCTCTTCGCCCTTGTAATCTGACTCAGCCAGCAGCGCTTTGGCCTTGGTCGCATCAAAAGCCATCCCCGTGACCTGGTTGTTAAAGCCGCTCAACTTCGGTGGGATGAACTGGCCGGTGATGGCTGTGCCGGCGATGAAGTAGTTGTTGGCAAGGCTTGTTTTGTCGATGGCAGTAGAAATGGCTTGACGGACCTTCAGATCGGCCAGGGCGGGGATCTTCTGGTTGATCCCCAGATACAGGACCGAGAACGGGTCACGCTGCAAGACTTGCTTGCCACTTTTGATGAGTTTGTCGAAATTGGTGGGTGTCACCGGGTCAAAGCCATCCAGTGAACCATCTTCCAACGCGGCCAAACGGGTGGCTGGCTGGTCAAAAGTCTTAAAGTTCAGGGTGGTGATTTGGCTCTTCTGGCCCCAATATTTGGCGTTGGCTTTCATGGTCACGGCGCCAGTGGACGCCGCCGTGAACGTGAAAGCGCCCGTGCCCACGGGGTGCAGCCCGTAACGGGAAACCTTGTTGCCGGAGAATGTTTGGTCCAAAACATTCGCCGTACCCTTCTTCAAAGCCGCGGGCGAGGAAATCGCGAAGGCTGGCAGTGTCAACGTCTGCAGGAAACCTGTCAGCCGCATGTTCAGGTTCAAGGTCACCTCCAGCGGGGCGTCCACGGTGCAGCCCTTGTACAGCGAATTCGCCGCATCGTCCTTGAAGGCGCGGAAAACCTGTTTGAACATGGATGCTGAGCCGTCACCGCGCGTGGCGGCGTCCATGGTGTACCAGCGTTCAAAGTTGGTGCAAATGGCTTGGGCGTCCAAGGCCGTGCCGTCGTGGAATTTGACGTCCGGGCGCAGCGTGAATTTATACGTCAAGCCGTCATCGAGTTCCTTCCAGCTGGTGGCCAGGCTCGGGGCCGGAGCGCCAGTCACGGGGTCAATGGTCAGCAAACCCTCAAGCACCTGCCGGGTCACCCTGTACGACTCCGTGTCCTGGAGAAGTGCCGGGTCAAACCCGAGGGGGTCGGAACCAACGCCGAAGTTAAACGTTCTCTCAACCGCCGCGGCGCTGGTCGACGCTGAGGGCGTGGGAGCCGGCGCGGGCGTGGCCGTGCAGGCGGAAGCTAGCAGAAGCACGACGGCGGCCATGGCCACTGTGCCCCGGGCGCGGGCTCGCCGTGGTCGCCCAAGGTGAGTTTTTTTGCCCCCGGTGACGGCGCGCCAGAGGGCCTTCGCTGCAGTTTTCTTGTGCGCGGGGCCGGCAGAGCTTGGCACGTTCGAGTTCTCCTTGCAGCGCGAATATTCCATCAGCCACTCATCATAGTGTTAGTTACTGGGCGGTTCCTCTGAAGGCCTGGCGCGAGTGGTCGGAGGCGCCGTGCCGAACCGGTAGTATTGTTGCTTCAATGCACCCGCGCGAGTGGTGGAATTGGTAGACACGCAGGTTTTAGGTACCTGTGCCTTCGGGCGTAGGGGTTCAAGTCCCCTCTTGCGCACAGAGATGAAAGGCCCCGCCGAGGAAAATCGGCGGGGCCTTTTTGCATGCGGACCTGTCCGCCCGAGCGGCCCGGGAGCGCGAGTTAGGCGGCCACGGCGAGTCCCAAGTCCCGGTGAAGTTTGGCCACATGGCCGGTCGCGCGGACGTTGTATTGGGCCAGCGAAACATTTCCGTCGCCATCAACGACAATCGTTGACCGGATCAGGCCCTGGTAAGTCCTGCCGTAGTTCTTTTTCTCACCCCAGGCGGCGTAAGCCTCCGCCACCGTATGGTCCGGATCGCTCAGCAGTGTGAAGGTGAGGTCTTCCTTTTCCGCGAAACGGGCCAGCTTCTCCACCGGGTCCGGTGAGATGCCAACCACTGCGTAGCCAGCTGAATGCAATGACGCTAAATTGTCGCGGAAATCGCAGGCTTGCTTGGCGCATCCCGGTGTCATGGCCGCCGGGTAAAAGTACAAAATTACGTGGCGGGCAGAGAAATCGGCCAGTGATGTCATGCCGCCAGCAGCGTTGGGCAGGCTAAAGCTGGGGGCGGGATCGCCGGGGCTCAAACGGTCGGTCATGGGTAACTCCTGTTGGTTGCGCCCTGGTCATCAAGGGACCGGGCAGCGGCGAAATGGTGGCACTATTTTCAGCCTAGAGGACTTGCCGCGGAGCGCTAAATTGGCCGGTGCCGACGTGGCGGCCCGGTGCCCGCTGCCGATTTCGCGATGCTGCAAGGCAAGAACGTGATGAACGCAGGTGATTGTACTGTCTTCACTGATTGTTGGGAAGGTCTTGACGCGGAGGGAGGTATGGGCGGTAGGTTACTCATCAGTAGCAAAAGAATGTAACTTACATCACATCCACCCCTAGCTGAGGAACCGCCCATGTCTGCCAGCATGTCAAGGACGCCGAGTCATAGATCTGTCAAGAAACACTATGTTGCCCACCTCCTGCTGATCCTCTTGGTCTTGGCGATGGTGGTGTTCTTTGCCCTGACCACCACCAAAATTGCCACAGGTGCCTCGCAGCTTCAAGACGGTACCAAGCTCACCTCTGCCGGGGCCGACAAACTAAAAGCTGGGGCCAGTTCGGTCAACGACGGTGCCCTGAAACTGGACACCGGGGCAGGCGCCGCCGCCCAGGGGGCCACGGCTGCCAGCGCCGGTGCCGGCAAACTCGCAAAAGGGGCGGCCACGCTCCACGCCGGCGTCCAGAGCCAGTTGGCTCCAGGCATCCTGGCCGCCAATGACGGTGCCCAAGCGCTGGCAGCGGGTGCCGGCAAGACCTCCGCCGACGTTCACAACAAGCTTGCACCGGGCGTGTTCTCTGCCGCCGACGGTGCCACCCAGGTGGCAAACGGGAGTGCCGCCGTGACTGCGGGAGCGTCCACAATCGCCGACGGCGTCGAAAACAAGCTTGCCCCGGGCGTCTTCGCGGCCAACAAGGGCGCCCTTGAACTGCTCGCCGGCGGCAACGCCCTGAACGCCGGCACCGAAAAGATCGTGGCCGGAGTGGCCCAACTGGCTCCCGGCGTCAACGCCGTTGAAGCTGGCGCCTCCTCGCTGGCACTTGGTGCGGCTGGGGTCAACACTGGTGCCCAACAACTCAACGCAGGCCTTTCTGCCGCCGCCAACGGTGCCGCAGCGCTGGGGGCGGGAGCAAGTGCTGCCAATACTGGTGCCCAAAAAGTTTCCGCCGGAGCGCAGGGGTTGGCGGCCGGGACCAGCCAGCTTGCGGCGGCGCTCACGCCGTCGCAAGCTGGCACCGATCCGCAGAACTTGGCGGACGGAGCAAAACGACTTGACCTTGGTACGGCACAAGTGTCCGGCGCGGCCGGGCAAGTCAACAGCGGTGTGCAAAAGGTTCTGGAGCTGGCACGAGCAAATCCGAATGTTCCCGTGGGGGCGCTCCTGGCCCAGCTGCAGCAGCTGGCTGACGGCAGCAAGGCGTTGGCGGACGGCAGCCAGGCGCTGAGCCAAGGCAGTCAAGGTTTGGTGGCCGGCTTTGGGGTCCTGGGTTCAAAGCTGAACAGCGTGGACCCCGCCAACCCCGGACTTGTTGTTGGCGCCCAACAGCTGGTTGCAGGTTCCGCGACGCTTGCAGCCGGGACCCAACAACTGGCTGCGGGCCTGAATGGCGTGGCCGGCAATGCCCAGTCTCCAGGCCTCGTGGCAGGCACCAAGCAACTCTCCGACGGTGCCACAAAACTAGCTACGGGGACCAAGCAGCTCGCTGACGGCGCCACCACGCTGCATGCCGGTACCGAGAAAATCGCCGACGGCGTCAACGGGAACCCCAACGATGCGAACAATCCGGGCCTGCTCAAGGGTGTAAAGACGCTGAATGAAGGCACCGGTGCCCTTTCCGCCGGTACCGCACAACTCGCCGCAGGGACCACCAAAATTGCCGCGGGACTTGCCGGCACGCAGGCCAAGCCGGGGCTGATCGGTGGTGTCCAGGCCCTCGCCGAAGGTAGCTCGGCCCTGTCCACGGGTTCGCAAAAGCTCGCCGACGGGACGCAGAAACTGGTGACAGGTATGAACGGCGTGCCGGGGGATCCGGACCGCCCAGGACTGCTGAACGCCACCGAACGCCTGGAAGAGGGCGCTGCCAAGCTGTTTGCTGGCACGGAGAAGCTCAATGTTGGCGTTGCCGGAAACCCTGCCACTGCCGGTTCCGGTTTGCTGTTCGGCAGCAAGGCGCTCTCCAATGGTGCGCTCACCCTGGCGGGCGGCAGCACCAAGCTTGCCGCGGGCAATGCAGCACTTGCTGCCGGCGCGTCGGAGCTCGCTGCTGGCACCAGCCAACTCGCTGACGGGGCCGCAACCTTGGCCGACGGCAACGGCAAGGTGGCCGATGGCACCACTGTGCTGTACTCGGGAGTTTCCGCAGTAACGCCTGCCGGCGCAATCTCCTCCCCGTCAATGATGTCCTTCCTGGCACTGCTGGGGGCGCTGGTGATCGGCTTGCTGCTGGTGGCGTTGATCAGACGGCGAGGTGCGAGCACGAAGGCCTAACTGCGCCGCAGCAAGGGGGAAAGGCCCTTTTTGGGCAATAAAAAACCGCTCCAACACGGGTTGTTACCTGTGTTGGAGCGGTTCTTCTTGGTGCACCCCTCCGGACTTGAACCGGAAACCCATTGATTAAGAGTCAATTGCTCTGCCAATTGAGCTAGAGGTGCATCTCTTCGGTGCGGTGGAACACTCTGGTTTGTGTCCGTTGTGTTCCTCGCAACGACATGAAACTATACGGGAAATTTTGGCGAGTGTGAAATCGAGAATGCCTGTTGCGGCGCAGATCACAGTTTGAGTGTGAAGGAATCCCGGAATCTAGCGGTTTTTATCGAAGAAATTCCCTCCGCCGCTCCTTGACCTTCGGGGCGCCAGTGCGCAGGGAAAGCGGATTCTGGTAGCCACAACCCTCGGCCAGCGGGCAATTGACAGCTCTCGGTCGGCTAAAGCGGAGGTGTTTGTGCATGGCTGGCGAGCAGTTGGCAAGAATTGAAGGGCAAAGGTGTGGCTCGGGTCACCCTTTGGGTCATAGACTGCCCCCATGAGTGTCGAGACAAATCCAGCAGAGCCAGCAGACGCCGTCGTCCGAACAGCTGACGGCTTGCCAGACATCAAACCCCGCAGCAGGGTTGTTACCGACGGGATCCACGCCGCCCCCTCGCGTGGCATGTTCCGCGCGGTGGGCATGGGCGATGATGACTTTAGGAAACCGCAGATCGGGGTGGCGAGTTCGTGGAATGAGATCACCCCGTGCAACCTCTCCCTGAACCGTTTGGCCCAGGGCGCCAAGGAGGGCGTGTTCGCGGCCGACGGCTTCCCCCTGCAATTTGGCACCATCTCCGTCTCCGACGGCATTTCCATGGGCCACGAGGGCATGCACTTCTCCCTCGTTTCGCGCGAGGTGATCGCCGACTCCGTGGAAACAGTCATGATGGCCGAGCGTCTTGACGGGTCAGTGCTCCTGGCCGGTTGCGACAAGTCACTGCCGGGCATGCTCATGGCGGCGGCCCGGCTGAACCTTGCCAGCGTGTTCCTGTACGCCGGCTCCATCATGCCCGGCTTTGCCAAGCTCGAAGATGGCACGGAGAAGGAAGTCACGTTGATTGACGCCTTTGAGGCAGTGGGTGCCTGCGCCGCCGGCAAGATGAGCCTGAAGGACCTGGATTCCATTGAGCGGGCCATCTGCCCGGGCGAAGGCGCCTGCGGTGGCATGTACACGGCCAACACCATGGCGTGCATCGGCGAGGCCTTGGGCATGTCGTTGCCCGGATCGGCCGCCCCGCCCAGCGCCGACCGCCGTCGTGACATGTTTGCCCGCAAGTCCGGGACGGCCGTGGTGAACTTGCTGCGCCAAGGCATCCGCGCCCGCGACATCATGACCAAGAAGGCCTTTGAGAACGCCATCGCCGTCACCATGGCTTTCGGCGGCTCCACCAATGCTGTGTTGCATCTGCTCGCGATCGCCCGCGAGGCCAACGTCGATTTGACCCTTGCCGACTTCAACCGGATCGGGGACACAGTCCCGCACCTGGGTGATCTGAAACCGTTTGGCCGGTACGTCATGTTCGACGTGGACAAGATCGGGGGCGTGCCGGTCATTATGAAGGCACTGCTCGACGCCGGACTCATCCATGGCGACTGCCTCACAGTCACGGGCAAGACGGTTGCGGAGAACCTGGCCGAGATCAACCCGCCGGATCCCGATGGCAAGGTTTTGCGCGCCATGGACAACCCCATCCACAAGACCGGCGGCATCACCATCTTGCACGGTTCGATGGCCCCGGAAGGTGCTGTGGTCAAAAGTGCCGGCTTCGACCTGGACGTTTTTGAAGGCACTGCCCGGGTGTTTGAACGTGAGCAGGGTGCGCTCGATGCCCTGGACAAGGGAAAAATTCACGCCGGCGATGTGGTCGTGATCCGCTACGAAGGCCCCAAGGGTGGCCCCGGCATGCGTGAGATGCTCGCGATCACCGGCGCCATCAAGGGTGCCGGGCTGGGCAAGGACGTGCTGCTGCTGACCGACGGCCGCTTCTCCGGCGGCACCACGGGCCTGTGCATTGGCCACGTTGCCCCCGAAGCGGTCGACGGCGGTCCCATCGCCTTTGTGCGCGACGGCGACACGATTCGCGTTGACATTGCCGCGCGCAGCTTCGACCTTCTGGTCGATGAGGCGGAGTTGGCGGCGCGGAGAGTCGGGTGGGAGCCTTTGCCGCCGAAATTCACCACAGGAGTGCTCGCCAAGTACGCCAAGCTGGTCAACAGCGCCTCAACCGGGGCATATTGCGGCTAGTGGTCGTGTTCCGACCCGCGATTGGTTAAGGGTCGCTAGGCTTTAGGAGACTGAAGAATCCTAGGGGGCATGATTTGCGAGTTAAATCGTTAAGGCTGAGACGTCATTTGAGATGGGGCGTGCCGCTCGTCGCAGCACCTGCCATTTACCTTGTGGCCATGACGGGAACATGGTGGATCAATAAAGGTCTGGAGAGCCAAAGCCTAGGGGCATGGTGGGCCTTGCTGGCTCTATTGCTGCTGCTACTCGCGGTGGGTGGTCCCCCCACCGCACTGTTCTATGCTGTTACCGGTGGGTACAGAGCTTTTCGGCACTGGCGGCGTGCCCATGGCCATTTCAACAAGAAGGAAGCCCAGGTTGCGCAGCGAGAGCGTGTCTCGGCCGTGGCATGGGATCAAGCCCGTGCCCTGCAATCGTGTCTCTTGCGGCGCGAAGTCCCGGAGCCTATCCGCATTTGGGACGTGGTAGCCAATGCCGAGGAGGTCTTCTTCCAGGATGTGCCAGCGCACTACGGGCGGCATTACGGGATGGATGTGACGTACTCGCAAAGCTCGGGCTTCTATTTCGGTAGGCCCGCCTTTGTGTTGGCGGGTTTGGGTGCCAGTGCCATGTCAAATGCTGCCCGTCGAGACGCGGCGGCCCGTCAGGCGGTAGCCCAATGGCGCGAGCGTCAGCAGTGTCGGCTCGTGGTGAGCAACCAGCGGCTGATGTGCCAAGTGGGTGGCCGGTGGCTTAGTTTTTACTTCTCCGCGGTCACGGCCGTCTATCCAGAAATTGAGGACTGGTCACTCATTACCCAGTTCGATTCAACCTCGCCCCTACTGTTGAGCGGTGTGCATGTGCCTTCGGTGGCGCTACTGACAGTTCTTGCCACGCAGGGCGTGGAGGCGGTCGGTGCCCACCCGAGCCTGCAAAAGCTGGGCACCAGCGAGGTCGTAAGGATTGCTTGATTGAACGCCGGGGCAGCGAGCTGCCCCGGCTGGAGTGGGCGGATGGTGGGGCGTAAGCGGCCATGCCCACAGAGTGGACATCATGTCCAAATATTGAGATGCTCGTGTGGCTCGTTTGACACTTAAGAGCCGAAAACGGGAGACTACACATATGCAACGAAAGCTCCTAGTCGTCCTACGCTAGCGCGTGACGCACCATGACCGCACCCAAGGTCATGGCCCAGTGATTCTTACGATGAGTGAGCGTCGCAACACGTGCATACCCCTCGCTGAGAGCCTCATGGGCTGAGGGGTATTTTTTGTTTCCACTACCAGCGGCAACTCGTACTACTGCGTAAACCATCCAGATTTTTACGCTTCTCAAGAAGATTTACCCAGAAACATGAGTTCCCCAAAGGAAGAACCGATGAGTAAAGGAACGCCCGCCAGCCCAGCGCTGATGGCAGCCAAGTCCGCCGGACACGGTACGCACGCTAGCCCCACCTCAGGTGCCGCTAGCACCGTTAGCCCAGTTTCCGCCGTCGTGGGTCCCAACAACGTTGTGGCTCCCATCCAGATGACCGGCTCCGAGGCTATTGTGCGTTCGCTTGAGGAGCTTGGCGTCAAGGACATTTTCGGGCTTCCCGGTGGTGCCATCTTGCCCACCTACGATCCGCTCATGGCTTCCTCGCTCAACCATGTGCTGGTGCGCCACGAACAAGGCGCCGGGCACGCTGCCCAGGGCTACGCGATGGTGACCGGCAACGTTGGCGTCTGCATTGCAACGTCCGGCCCCGGTGCCACGAACCTGGTCACGGCCATCATGGATTCCCATATGGACTCCGTTCCCATCGTGGCCATCACCGGCCAGGTATCCAGTGCCGTCATTGGCACCGACGCGTTTCAGGAAGCCGACATTGTTGGCATCACCATGCCCATCACCAAGCACTCGTACCTGGTGACTGACGCGAACGACATCCCCCGAGTGCTGGCCGAGGCTTTCCACCTGGCATCCACAGGACGTCCCGGCCCCGTTCTGGTGGATGTGGCTAAGGACGCCCAGCAGGGTCAAATGACGTTCTCCTGGCCGCCAGTCATCGACCTGCCCGGCTACCGGCCCGTTTTCCGTGGCCATTCCAAGCGGTTGCGCGAAGCTGCCCGCTTGATTGGCGCAGCCAAAAAGCCGGTTCTGTACGTCGGTGGCGGCGTTGTCAAGGGCGAGGCCTCCGCGGAACTGTTGGTTCTGGCAGAGCTGACAGGTGCCCCCGTTGTCACCACCTTGATGGCCCGCGGCGCCTTCCCCGACTCGCACCCCCTGCACGTTGGGATGCCCGGCATGCACGGCACCGTTTCGGCTGTGACAGCCTTGCAGCAGTCTGACCTGCTCATCACCTTGGGTGCGCGCTTCGATGACCGTGTCACAGGCGTCTTGAGCAGTTTTGCACCCCACGCCTTGGTCATCCACGCTGACATTGACCCGGCCGAGATTTCCAAAAACCGCACAGCCGATGTCCCGATTGTTGGCTCGGTCAAGGAAATCATCCCGGACCTCACAGCCGCCGTGAAGGCTGAATTCGAGGCCTCTGGCACCCCGGATCTCGGTGACTGGTGGGCGTTCCTTGGCAACCTCCGCGACACCTACCCGCTGGGTTGGACAGAACCCGAGGACGGGCTCATGTCCCCGCAGCGCGTCATCTCGCGCATCGGCGCACTGACCGGACCCGAGGCTGTCTACGCTGCAGGGGTAGGCCAGCACCAGATGTGGGCCGCCCAGTTCATCAAGTACGAGCGTCCCCGCTCCTGGCTGAACTCAGGCGGCGCCGGCACCATGGGGTATTCGGTGCCCGCAGCCATGGGTGCCAAAGTTGGCAACCCGGACCGTGTTGTGTGGGCCATCGATGGTGACGGTTGTTTCCAGATGACCAACCAGGAGCTGGCCACCTGCCGCATCAACAACATCCCCATCAAGGTCGCCATCATCAACAACTCCTCCCTGGGCATGGTTCGCCAGTGGCAGACACTGTTTTACAACAGCCGCTACTCCAACACCGACCTGAACACGGGCCACAACACCATCAGGGTTCCGGACTTCGTGAAACTGGCAGACGCCTACGACTGCGTCGGTCTGCGCTGCGAACGAGTTGAAGACATTGACGCCACCATTGAGGCCGCCCTGGCCATCAACGACCGTCCGGTGATCATCGACTTCGTGGTGAGCCCCGATTCCATGGTGTGGCCGATGGTGCCCTCGGGTGTCAGCAATGACCAAATTCAGGTAGCCCGGAACATGACCCCGGTGTGGGACGAGGAAGACTAAAAATGAATCGACATACTCTTTCCGTACTGGTTGAAGACAAGCCAGGTGTGCTGACCCGGGTTGCGAGCATGTTTGCCCGCCGCGCCTTCAACATCAACTCCCTAGCTGTTGGCCCCACAGAGATTGCCGGGATTTCCCGCATGACAGTTGTGGTGGACGCCGACGGTGACTTGATTGAACAAGTCACCAAACAACTGAATAAACTAGTCAACGTCATCAAGATCGTTGAACTTGTGTCAGAGAATTCCGTGCAACGGGACCACATCCTGGTCAAGGTACGTGCGGATGCCGCCACGAGACTGCAAGTCACCCAAGCTGCAGATCTCTTCCGGGCCTCGGTGGTGGATGTGTCTACAGACTCATTGACCATTGAAGCCACAGGCTACGCGGACAAGCTTGCAGCATTGTTGAATGTCCTGGAGCCCTTCGGGATCCGGGAGATTGTGCAATCAGGCACCTTGGCTATTGGCCGCGGGTCCCGTTCCATGAGCGACCGGGCACTTCGCGCCTCATAGCGCACAGGCCCTCGGGCCACCAAGAAATACGTTTCACCGTCAGCAGCACACCATTTACCAAGGAGTTTCACAGTGACCGAAATGTTCTACGACGACGACGCCGACCTCTCCATCATCCAGGGACGCAAGGTCGCCGTTATTGGCTACGGCAGCCAGGGTCACGCACACGCACTGAACCTGCGCGATTCCGGTGTTGACGTTCGCGTCGGCCTCAAGGATGGCTCCAAGTCCCGCGCCAAGGCAGAGGCTGAGGGCCTGCGCGTTCTCAACGTTGCAGAGGCAACGGCCGAGGCCGACCTGATCATGATCCTGACCCCGGACCAGGTTCAGCGCTTCGTTTACACCGACGACATCGCACCGAACCTGAAGGCAGGCGACGCCCTGTTCTTCGGTCACGGCTTCAACATCCGTTTCGGCTACATCACGCCTCCGGCCGACGTTGACGTTGCCCTGGTTGCCCCGAAGGCTCCGGGTCACACCGTGCGCCGCGAGTTCGAGGCCGGCCGCGGTATTCCGGACTTGATCGCCGTGGAGCAGGACTTCACCGGTGGCGCCAGGGACCTGGCCCTGTCCTACGCGAAAGCCATTGGCGGCACCCGTGCCGGTGTCATCGAGACCACCTTCACCGAGGAGACCGAGACCGACCTCTTCGGCGAGCAGGCAGTGCTTTGTGGCGGCGCCTCCCAGCTGGTCCAGTACGGCTTCGAGACCCTCACCGAGGCCGGCTACAAGCCCGAGATCGCCTACTTCGAGGTGCTGCACGAGCTCAAGCTCATCGTTGACCTGATGTGGGAAGGTGGCATTGCCAAGCAGCGTTGGAGTGTTTCCGACACCGCAGAGTACGGCGACTACGTCTCCGGCCCGCGCGTCATCACCCCCGAGGTGAAGGAGAACATGAAGGCCGTTTTGGCCGACATCCAAAGTGGTGCTTTCGCCAAGCGTTTCATCGAAGATCAGGATGCCGGCGCGCCGGAGTTCTTGGAACTGCGTGCCAAGGGTGAAGCCCACCCGATCGAGGCCACCGGCCGCGAGCTGCGCAAACTCTTCTCCTGGGTCAGCAGCAGCGACGACTACACCGAAGGCTCCGTGTCCCGCTAGTCCCCACTTGCCGGCCCAGCTGAAGCCGCTGGCGCGTCTTCAGCTGGGGCCCCTCGGGGCTGTGGGCCCACGCTTCTGGTGTGAGTTCATGTGCACCTCGGGGCCGTGGGCCCACGCTTCTGGTGTGGTCCTGCGCGCTTGCGCATAGCCAAAATCGCTCCACATGTGAGATGCATCGCTTGCGTCGGTGTTCTCATCGATTGTTACGGTGAGGAAGCCGGGCTCCCATAAGCTGGAGTCCGGCTTTTGCGTTGGACTCCCAACCTAAAAACCACTCACCAAAATCCCCACAAGAACATAAACGAAAGCTAAAGAGGTCACCGGTGACAGCCACCAAGCCAGTAGTACTCCTCGCTGAGGAACTTTCGCCCGCCACCATTGAGGCACTCGGTCCCGATTTTGAGATCCGCCGCGCCGATGGGGCAAACCGCTCCGAACTGCTTTCCGCCATCGTTGACGTCGACGCGATCCTGGTTCGCTCCGCAACGCAGGTCGACGCCGAGGCCATTGCCGCGGCGAAGAACTTGAAGGTCATTGCACGTGCCGGTGTGGGGCTGGACAACGTGGACATCAAGGCTGCAACTCAGGCCGGCGTCATGGTCGTTAACGCCCCGACGTCGAACATTGTCTCGGCTGCGGAGCTGACCATTGGGCACATCCTGTCCCTGGCCCGGCACATTCCTGCCGCCAGCACGGCACTGAAGAACGGCGAGTGGAAGCGCTCCAAGTACACAGGCACCGAGCTGTTGGAAAAGAAGCTTGGCATCATCGGCTTGGGCCGCATTGGTGCCCTCATCACCGAGCGTGCCAAGGCATTCGGCATGGAGATCGTCGCATACGACCCCTACGTCACCTCAGCCCGCGCGGCCAGCCTGGGTGTTCAGCTGTTGACCCTGGATGAACTGCTTGAGCAGTCGGACTTCATCACCATCCACATGCCGCGCACGCCGGAAACTTTGGGCATGATCGGCACCGCAGCGTTTGCGAAGATGAAGAAGTCCGCCTACGTCATCAACGTGGCCCGCGGTGGCTTGATCGATGAAGCCGCCTTGAACATTGCTTTGCGCGACGGCGAAATCGCTGGTGCCGGCATTGACGTTTTCGTCAAGGAGCCCGCCACCGACGTTGACTTCCTCGGCCTGGACAATGTCATCGCCACACCGCATCTGGGTGCCTCCACTGACGAAGCACAGGAAAAGGCTGGCGTCTCCGTAGCTAAATCAGTGCGCCTGGCCTTGGCTGGCGAGCTGGTTCCGGACGCTGTCAACGTTGCCGGTGGCGTCATTGCCCCCGACGTTCGCCCCGGTATCCCGTTGATCGAGAAGCTGGGACGCATCTTCACAGCCTTGTCCCACGCCTCGGTCACCCAGATCGATGTTGAAGTTGCCGGTGAAATTGCGGCCCTCGACGTCAAGGCGTTGGAGCTCTCAGCCTTGAAGGGCGTCTTCAAGGACATCGTCTCCGAGCAGGTTTCCTACGTCAACGCTCCGGTTTTGGCCGAGCAGCGCGGCATCAAAACTCACCTGATCACCACCTTGGAATCGGCTGACTACCGTAACGTGTTGACCATTCGTGGCGCACTCTCGGACGATTCACAGATCTCCGTTTCCGGTACCTTGACGGGCCCGAAGCAGATCCAGAAGATCGTCTCGGTCAACGGCTACGAACTCGAAATCCCCATGAGCGATCACCTTTTGGTGATTTCCTATGCGGACCGTCCCGGCGTTGTTGGCACCTTGGGTCGCCTGCTGGGCGAGAACGACGTCAACATTGCCGGCATGCAGGTGGCCCGTCACACCGAGGGCGGCCAGGCGTTGGCGCTCATCACGGTGGACAGCTCCGTGCCGCAGTCCCTGCTGGATTCCATCAAGGCAGAGATCGGCGCCACCATGGCCCGTGAGGTAGACCTCGAGGACTAGTCGCCTCCGCTTTTCATCTGACCCGCAGTAAACGCCGAAAATTCACGGTTTTACCGTGTTTTTCGGCGTTTACTGCGGGTCAGTTCGTATTGGGGGGAGAGGAGGGGGGACTGTCACGAATCGGTGTTTTAGCCGGGTTCACGGTAAATTCGTTAGGTGACATCTTCTGAGACGGCCAAGACGCCGTACTACCTGACCACCGCCATCACGTACCCCAACGGCGACCCGCACATTGGGCACGCCTACGAGTACATCGCCACCGACGCCATGGCGCGCTTTAAGCGCCTTGACGGGTTCGACGTCATGTTCCTGACGGGCACGGATGAGCACGGCATGAAGATTGCGCAGACGGCCGAGAAGGAGGGCCTGACACCCAAGGAACTCGTTGACCGCAACGTCACGATTTTCCAGGACACGCACAAGGCCCTGGGCATCACCTTTGACAGGTTCATCCGCACCACGGATGCCGATCACTACGCCGCCTCGCAGGCCATCTGGCAGAAGATGGAAGCCGCCGGCGACATTTACTTGGGCAAGTACGAGGGCTGGTACTCGGTCCGCGACGAGGCCTTCTACGGCGAAGACGAGACAGAACTGCGTGAGGACGGAAAGCGCTACTCCAAGGTCACTGACACGGAGCTGACGTGGACGGAGGAGGAAAGTTACTTCTTCCGCCTCTCCAACTATCAGGATAAGCTCCTAGCGCTCTACGCGGATCAGCCCGAATTCGGCGCCCCCCGCACCCGTTTCAACGAGGTCATCAGCTTCGTCAAGGGCGGCCTGGAAGACCTCTCGGTTAGCCGCACCACCTTCGATTGGGGCGTACCCGTGCCCGGCAACGACAAGCACGTCATGTACGTGTGGGTTGACGCGCTCACCAACTACCTCACAGCTGTTGGCTACCCGGATGTGGATTCGGCGGCTTTCAAGAAGTACTGGCCCGCCGACGTCCACATCATCGGCAAGGACATCTCCCGCTTCCACGCCGTCTACTGGCCCGCGTTCCTCATGTCCGCCGGACTGGAACTGCCCAAGCGCGTCATGATCCACGGCTTCCTCCACAACAACGGAGTGAAGATGTCCAAGTCACTGGGCAACGTTGTGGCTCCGGCAGACTGGGTGGCGCAGTACGGCCTGGACCAGGTGCGCTTCTTCCTGCTGCGCGAGGTCCCCTTCGGTGCCGACGGCTCCTACAACCACGACGCCGTGGTGAGCCGCATGAACTCCGACCTTGCCAACAACTTGGGCAACCTGGCCCAGCGTTCCCTGTCCATGGTGGCCAAGAACTGCGCCGGCACGGTGCCGACCCCCGGCGCGTTCACCGAGGCTGATGAAAGAATTCTGGCTGCCGCCGGTGCCCTGTTGGAGCACTCCCGCACGGCCTACCAGGTGCAGGACTTCCACGGTTCGTTGGAGAAGATCTGGCACGTTCTCGGCGACACCAACGCTTACTTTGCCGAGCAGGCCCCGTGGGTATTGCGCAAGACCGACGTGCCCCGCATGGAAACAGTGCTGTACGTGACACTTGAGGTATTGCGCATGGTCTCGATCCTGGTTCAGCCGGTCATGCCCGACGGCGCGGCGAGGCTGCTGTCGGTGTTGGGTCAGGGTACTTCCCCGGACGACGCCGTTCGCCAGTTCGCTGCCATCGCCTCACCCTTGGTGGCCGGTACAGTCTTGCCCGCACCGGCGCCGATCTTCCCCAAGTACGAGGAACCCGCTCCCGTCGAGGCGTAACGGCGTAACGGGCCCCTTCGAAGGAAGCCGGCGTTCGCGGTTAAAGCTGGTGGTCTACCGCCGGCCGAAACCGCGAACGCCGGCTTTTGTGCGTACGGGAACTATTGTTGCCGCAGCCCGGCCTGACGGAGCAGATAAACAAACCGTTCCCTGTTCATCATTTCCGCCCAGGTCCACCGCACAAATCCGGCACCCTGGGCGCGAATCTGGTCCTCCCGCTGCTTTTCCTTCAAAACACGGTCCTGAATGGATAAGCCGCTGCCCCAACCGGCCCGGAGGTATTTGTCTTTGCCGTCAAACTCGCCAGCCAGTCCAAGCTCCTCAAACCAGAAATCCACAAACGCGTTGCTGCCATCGCGCAGGGTGAATCTCTTTTGCAGTATTGGCGCAGGAAAGCCGAACATATGCATCCTGGCCCGGCTGATCGACTCTCCGGCAGAGCCAGACAATGCAGACGCGAAATTGATGGCGGCGAGGGCCCGCACCCTGGCGGCCTTGCTGGGGAGCAGATCGGCGGCGGCAGCGAGCTCCGCCAACCGCAATGGTAGCCCTTGCGGGTAGGTGCTCTGCCACAGGGGATGTCCGGGGAGAGCTTCGGTATCTGCCGGGGCGAATCGGTTGAGGGCGTGTGTGCGTTCGGGTGTCCGCAGGCTGGCGTCACACACCGCCACGGCCTGGGAAAACTGCAGGCTCAGAATGAGCTGCATGACGGTTGTGAGCTTGTCGGTGAGGAGGAATGGTCCGCAGCGGACCACTCCTTCGGTCAGCGACCCTCGGTGACGCACCACGCCGTTCTCGCTGCGCCCGCCGGTGGTCACTTCTGTCATGACGTGCAATCTCCGGGGCGTTCCCACAATCCACAAACCCCACAGAAGGGCTGACGTGGCGTGGCACAGCACCGGTGGCCGTGCCGCCAGCTGTTGAAATGCCAGGGCTCGCAGGCCATGTTGTTGCAAGGGGCTCAGCGCCGCCCACTCGGCGGAGCCGACATAGACGCCTCGGCGCAGCCTGGTTAGTTCGCCCTTGTTGCACGACGCCACCAGTTTGCGGCGGTCCTGCCCGACGATTTCTAAGTCGGATGGCAAAATCAGTCGTGGCATGTTCATGCATTACAGGCTTTCACCGTATGGGCGGCGGCGGAAGACGCATTTTGACAATTGTGGATAACTCCGGGCGCCAAGCTCAGGCCCCGAACACGAAAGAGACGGCGCTTGCGCAAAAAGCTGGTGTTGGAACACCATCCTTTTGCGCAAGCGCCGTCTCTTTGGGCACTGCGGGAGAAATCTAGTCCATGGCCAGGCCCTCAACGGGGGAGAGCTTCGCGGCGCGGCGGGCCGGGACCACGGAGGCCAGAAGTCCGGCGACGGCGGCAACGCCCACCACGGCCAGGATCTGACCCCACGGAATGACGGCCGTGACCTCGGCGAAGGCGCCCAATGCTGATTGTGCACCAGCCCAACCGTAGACGGCGCCAAGGACGGAGCCGATGATGGCAGCAACTCCTGCAATGAGTAAGGCTTCCAGCGCCAGCATGCCGCGCAGTTGTCCACGCGTCAGGCCCAGGGCCCGCAACAGGGAGTTCTCACGGGTTCTTTCCAGCACGGACAGGGAGAGCGTGTTGGCCACGCCAATCAAGGCGATGAACACGGCCACGGCGAGAAGACCCGTCACCACCAGCAACAACATGTCGATGATCTGACCAAACGTCGCCTTTTCCAGTACAGCACCGGAGACTTGCTGCTCCTCCATGTTCAAGGCTTGAGCAATCTCGGTCCGCATCGTCATCAGTTCATCGGTTTTCAGCCCCGGTTCTGCGCCGACCCAGACCATGGCCGAATTGCTTTTCGCCACGGGGTCGCTGGCCGCCAGCGGGGCAAAGGAATCCAGGGAAGCCAGGGCGCCGAAGCTTGCTGTGGTGGCGGCGGAGATGGCCACATTGGTGCTGTTGGAGCCAGCCTGCAGCGTCCCGGCGGTGCCCGTGACGTCCTTGGGCATGATGACAGTGGTCCCAGCAGGCCGGTTGGCGGGGTTCTTCAACAACGTGGCCGCGTCGGCGTCGCTGATCCCGTACGTCGGCAGCTCAACTTCGCCAACCTTCACGGTGCCCAGCAACTTCAGCGCCGCCACCGTTTTGACGCCCGCCACGCCACGCACCTTGTTGAGTTCCTGCTCGGTGATGGGCTTCTGGTTGGAGCCGTCCGGGTAGGTCTGGGCCACGATGTCCACGGGGTAGCGGCCGTCAAGTGACTTATCGAAGGCCGTGCGGGCAGTTGCTGCACCCGTCATCATCATGGTGACCAGGGTGACACCGATCAGGAGGGCGGAGGCGGTGGCAGTGGTCCGGCGCGGATTGCGCACAGCGTTGGCGGCAGCCATCTTCCCCGGCACGCCGGCGGGGCTAGCCAGTTTTCCCGCCAGCTGGACCAGCTTGGGGATAAACATGCTTGCGGCGAGCAGGAAGCCAACAAAGGAGGCCGCGCCCGCCGGCAGGGCGAGCATCAGTTGCGAACCCAATCCGCCCACAACAAGTCCCACGCCGCCCAGCAGCATCAAGACCACCCCGATGGTCAAGCGTACGCGGCCACCGGTGTTGTGCACGGAGGCGTCATCGGCTGGCCGCAGCGCGGCCAAGGGCGCCACGGCTGTGGCTGCCCGGGCCGGAACCAACGCGGCAATGACAGTGAGCAGGGTCCCCACGACGAGGCCGGCGACGATGGCCGACGGCGGAACAGCCAAGGTGGCAAAGGCGAAGTCGGGATTCTGGCGTAGGAGGGCCAAAACCAAGGACATGGTGCCCATGGCGGCCAGGACTCCCAGACAGGAAGCCACCAGGCCCACGATGAACGCTTCAATCATGACGGAACTTCGAATTTGCCGACGGCTTGCGCCAACACAACGTAGAAGCGCCAATTCGCGGGTTCGCTGGGCAACCAGCACGGAGAACGTGTTGGCAACCACCAGGGCGGCCACCAACAGGGCAACGGCGGCGAAGGCCAGCAACACAGGTGTTAGTTGGTCCTGCCCGCCGGTGAATCCCGAGACCTCGGCAGTTGTCGCCTCGTCGGATGTAAAAATGGTGCTGGCGGGCTGACCCAGTGTTTTGGCCAGCTGGGCCTTCGCCTCGTCAGCACCAACGCCGGGTTTCAGCGTGAGCGTGATCATGCTGATCGGCTGTTCGGCGCCAAGACTGGCGACTGCGGCCGAGGTTCCGGCGAACTGGGCCAGGGCCGATTGCCGCGGATCCTTGGAATTCACGCTAATGCCGGAGATGGTGGCCACCAGCTGCTTCTGGGCGGGCACTCCCTCGGGGGACGCCTGCCCTGCCATGGTGAGTGTGACTTTGCTGCCCACAGCGAGCTTGTTGCGATCGGCTGTAGTTTGATCAACCGTCACTTGCTGAGCATTGGCCGGCCATGCTCCCGAGGCGAGTTTTTGCGGTTCCAGGGACGGGGAACCGGAGGTGTTACGCAAGGCGCCGGAGACGGAGCTCTCGCCCAGATTTGCCTCCGCATCGAGGATCTGGCGTGCGTAGGAATCGGCCACCACGGGGGAGGCAGCAACCTTGTCCGCGGCGGCCTGGGTCAGCGGACCAGCCTCTGGCGCGGAGATGACGAGGTCCGCCGCGGCGTACCCCTCGCCAATGGTGGACTTCATGGAGGCCTGGGTGGAGGCGTTGACCATGAGGGTGGCGGAGAGAAAGGCAACGGCGAGCAGCACTGCCAAGGTGATGGCAATGAAGCGTCGGGAATGAGTTTTGAGCTGACTCAAGGATACTTGCAACATGGTTTATGCTCCCAGGGAGGCCAGCGACGCCAGCACAGACTCGGCGGTGGGGTTCTCCAGCTGGCCCACCAGTTCGCCGTCGTTCATCAACACCACGCGGTCGGCATAGGAAGCGGCAACGGGGTCATGGGTGACCATGATGATGCTCTGGCCCATCTCCCGTGAGGAGCGGCGCAGCATGCCCAGCACCTCAGCGCCGGAGCGTGAGTCAAGGTTGCCTGTGGGTTCGTCGCCAAAGATGACGTCGGGGCGGGTAAGGAGCGCCCGGGCGACGGCGACGCGTTGCTGCTGGCCGCCGGAAAGCTCGTGCGGCTTGTGCTTGAGCCGGTCCGTCAAACCGAGGGTTTCGGTGATGAAGGAGAACCATTCGGCGTCCACGGTGCCACCGGCGAGGGCCACGGGCAAGGTGATGTTTGCTTCCGCGGTGAGGGTGGGGACCAGGTTGAAGGCCTGAAACACGAAGCCGATCCTGTCGCGGCGCAGTTGCGTCAACGCCTTGTCGTTCAGCGCCGTCAGCTCGGTATCGCCTAAATGGATGGTGCCGGCGTTGACCGAGTCAAGCCCGGCCAGGCAATGCATGAGGGTTGATTTGCCGGAGCCGGAAGGGCCCATGATGGCTGTGAACTGCCCGGCCGGGAAGTCCAAGTCGACACCGTTCAGCGCGCTCACCTCGGTGTCACCCTTGCCGTAGGTCTTGCGCAATCCGCGGGCCTGAACCGCCAGGGTGCGTTGGGTATTCTCTGTAATGATCGTCATGGTTTCAGCCTAGGGGCGGCCCCTAACGTAGCGGATCGGAGCACGGGTGGATATGTGCCCATTGCCCTACGCCGTTCCCTCCTACCAGGGGCGGAGTTGAGTGCTGGTGCTGTGACATTTTCTGCTCCGCGGCCCATTCCGCCGCAGGGGGAAGCGGAGGAGAATGAGCCCATGAGCGGAGCGCAGCAGGATCAAGGGGAGGCCGCCGGCACCACTGGAGCCGGGGTGGGCGACAGCACGGCGTATGCGGATCGGGTCGTTGCTGCGGCACTGGGGTTTGCCGAGATGGCGAGCATAGCCCTGGGCGAACGGCTGGGCTGGTACCGCGCACTTGCCGCGGCTGGCAGTGGCGGACTTACCCCGCAGGACCTGGCCCGCCACACCAAGACCCAGCCCCGCTACGCGAAGGAATGGCTGGAACAACAGGCAACGGCCGGACTGCTCACAGCTGTGCTGGACGCTGAAACACTCAGCGGGCCCAGCTACCGGTTCGCGCTTCCACCGGGCGCCGCCGCAGTGCTGGTTGATGAGGACTCGCTGGAGTATCTTGCCCCGATGGGGCGGATGCTGGTGGCCGGCGTTGCGCACTTCCCCGAATTGCTGCAGGCGTACACCTCCGGTGGCGGCGTGGCCTGGTCCGCGTTGGGGGACGCAGCCCGGGAATCGCAGGCCGAAATCAACAAGCCATGGTTCGATCAGCGCCTAGGTGCCGCCTTGGCACTGTCGGCTGAGGTGCACGCCGTGCTGTCCAGGCCGGGGGCACGGATTCTCGATCTTGGCGCAGGTTTCGGCTGGTCCACCCTGGCCCTTGCCGACGCCTACCCGGACGCCACAGTGGTGGGCGTCGACATCGATGAGCCCTCCATCCGGCGGGCCAGGGCGCACGCCCGGGACCACGGCGCAGCGCAGCGGGTCAGCTTTGCGCTCGCCGATGCCGGGGATTTGGCGGCATTGGGCAGCTGCGATGCCGTCTTCATCTTTGAGGCCCTGCATGACATGCCCTTCCCCGTCCGTGTCCTGTCCGCCATCCGCAGCATCGTCAAGCCCGACGGCGTGGTGGTGGTCATGGATGAGGCCGTCGCGGACACGTTTGTCCCGGAAGGCGACGAACTGGAGCGGCTCATGTACGGCTACAGCCTGTTGATCTGCCTGCCGGACAGTCTTTCCACACCGGGCTCGGTGGGCACCGGAACGCTGATGCGCCAGGTGACCCTGGAACACTACGCGGCCCAGGCCGGATTCTCCCGCGTGGAGAGACTGCCCGTCGAGGACTTTTCGGTATTCCGTTTTTACCGCCTCCACGTGTGAACCCGCAGGAACGTACCTCCTGGCCAGGAGCCGGCCGAGCCCTCCGCCCGCCGCGGCCGGCGTGAACACCGCTCCAGCCTAAGGCAGCAGCCATTGCGTGGCGCAGGCCAGCCCCAGATAGGCCCCGTAACCAGCAACGGAAGATTCCACGGCAGCAAGCTCCGCGGGGTTGAGGGGGCGCAGCGGGGCCACCTGGACCAGTGCCGAGGTTGCCGTGAGGACGTGCTTCCACGTTGCGGCCATCAGCCCGTCGATGAGGACCGGGTGGTACATCATGGCCGCGGGCTCCTGGCGTTGGCCGGCCGGGGGAGTCCTCGACGGCGGCAGCCACGCCGGCGCGCGCGTCGGGCATGCGCAGACCACTCCAGACGGCAAAGTCCTTGACGCTGGCCGGGCCGCGCGTGGCCAGGTAGCGCTGCGCCAGCAGCATCAGCGCGGCATCTCTCTCCAGCGGGGCGCTGGCCGGAACCCGTTCATCGAAGAGGGAGTAGCTGCGTTGTTTGCCCACCGAGGCGCCGCTGATGATGACTTGTTCCAGCTCGGCGTTCATCATGGCGTACGTGAGTCGCAGCCCGGATGCCTCCACGCCGGACTCCGCCAATGCCCGCTGCAACTGCCCGCGAGTCCTATGCCGCCCGTGAGCCAGCTCAACCGCAAGCACCGCATGAACCCGAGCCAGGGTGGCCGCGTCCAGACCCGATTCTCGGTAGTACATATCGTTGGCGCGGTGAATGGTGGGGGCTGTCAGTGTCAACAACCACCTGGCATCCGCCGGCGCCACAAAGTGCCAGGTGGGGCGCAGCACATGAGTGCGCAAAATATCGCCGCGGTCCACGGCGGCGGCCATGTCCGCGGCCGTGTTGCCGTCCGCCACGGGAGCCCGCCGCTGCGCCGTCGCCCACAAGGCATAGGCGTACTCCTGTGCCTGCATGGCCACATAGTGCCTCACTACCGCGCCGGCGCTCGCAGCCAGCGGGGACCACAGGCCGTGCCCGTGCATGCGTACTACCACCGCATCGGTTCGAGTCAGCGAAGATGTCACGGATTCACCCTATCCCGGCGCCCCGGAGCTAGGAGCCCAGCTGCGGTGCGGGCCGGAACTTCTTGAGCCAATATTCTGATTGGGCGATGTGCCCGGCGGTGGCGGTGGCCGCCGAGGCGGGATCCTGGTTGCGGATGGCCTCCAAAATATCGCGGTGTCCCTTGTTGCTGACCTCACGCACTGTTGCCCCTTCGGCGCTGTCAAAAATGTTGAAGTGCCGGCCCCGGGATCGGAAGAGGCCCATGAGCCCTGTCAGGGTGGAATTGCCGCCGGCGTCGCAGATGGCTTCGTGGAAGCGGGCGTCCAGTGCCGAGATGTCCGCCGAGTTGTCGGTGGCCTCCATCCTGGCGACAAGGTCGTCCAGTTCGGCCATGAGTTCCGGCGTGGACCGTGCAGCAGCCCCGGCGGCCGCGTGCGACTCAAGGACGCGACGAATCTCAAAGAGTTCCAGAACACTGTCAAAAGGAAATAAATCCACCAGGAGGGCAAAGCCCTTGAGGATCTCCGCCGGTTCCAGGGACGAGACGTAGGTCCCGGAACCGTGCCGCGCTTCCATGACGCCCAGCGCAGACATAGCTCGGATGGCCTCCCGCAGGGAACTTCTGGACACACCCAGTTGGGTGGCAAGTTCGCCTTCCGGGGGGCATTTCTGGCCGGGGGCGAGTTCGCCGGAGGCTATCTTCGCCCGCAGCCCGTGCATGGCGGTTTCTACTGCGCTCACGGGGGCTCCTTGGGTCTGTGGTGAAGGATGTACTAATACTTGGACTCATCATACGTCTTTCCTAAGTCATCGTATGTCTTTGCGGTCAACTAGGGGTGAAACCGCATCTAGACCTTGATTATCAATAAGTCATCAGACGAATATTCTTGATTGTCTATTGTCTTGCCTTGAAATGTGAGGTAGCTTACAAGTAATTCGAACCCCGTCGCCAACAGAAAGTACCCCGTGGCTTCTTCGCTTCTTACAGCACCCGCCGCCCTGCAGACCCCCGAGGGGAGGCCGGCCATCTCCGACTGGAGCCTTACCGCGGACAAGGTTCACCTCAACCACGGCTCCTATGGCGCCGTGCCCCGTGCGGCGCAAGAGCAGCAGCAACAACTCCGGGCGCACATGGACCAGAACCCGTGCACTTGGTTTATGGGCCAGGCCGCAGCCTTGGCCACCACGCGGGCCGAGATTGCAAGTTTCCTGCGCGTTGCCCCGGATGACCTCGCCCTCGTGGCCAACGCCAGCGCCGGCGTCAGCACCGTCTACAACTCCTTGCCGTTCCTTGACGGTGCCGAGATCGTCACCACGGATCACACTTACGGTGCAGTCCTCGAAGGTGCACACCGGGTGGCACGGAAGCACTTTGGTCACGTGCGTGTGGCTGTGGTGCCCCTGGACGCGGACGCAAGCCTCGTCGTCGAACGTGTCATGGCCCAGGTCAACGAACGCACGGCGCTCATAGTCATTGACCAGATCACCTCCGCGACGGCCCGGAGCTTCCCGGTGCTCGAGATCGCCCACGCCGCCAAGGCGCTGGGAGTCCCCGTTTTGGTGGACGGCGCCCACGCACCGGGTGCATTGGCCCAGCCGGTGCCCGAGTTTGAGGGCTTCTGGGTGGGCAATCTGCACAAGTTTGCCTGCGCTCCTCGCGGCACTGCCGCACTGGTGGCCCGTGGCCCCTTGCGCAAGCACCTGCACCCGTTGATCGACTCCTGGGGCTTTCCGCACCAGTTCCCGGAAAGTTTTGACCACGTGGGCACCCAAGATGTCACGGCGTGGATGGCGGCACGGGCAGCGTTTGAGACCATTGAGACCCGTTATGGCTGGGATGCGTGCCGCAACTACACCACCACCCTTGCCGACTATGGTCAGGCCGTTGTACGGGACGCCTTCACCGCCGCGACAGGAGTCGATGCGGGGGTCCGGGTGGGCATGCCGGTGGGGCACCTGAGGCTGGTCCGCCTGCCGCAGGGATTGGCAACCACGCATGAGGATTCACACGCCGTGCGGGCCTGGATTTCAAGCCAGCTGAACTTTGAAACGGCCATCACCACCTTCGGCGGGGCCGGCTACCTGCGCCTGTCCGCTCACCTTTACAACACGCCCGGCGACTACGACGCCTTTGCCGAACGCGCTGTTCCGGCGCTGCTCAGGCGTGCCCAACACCCCTAACGAACTGTTCTTTTCCCCTCCGCCACACAGCCTTGAAAGGTCACCAATGAAACCGAAATTCACCACCCTAGCCGCACTGGGTGTCGCAGCCGTCCTGGCCCTCTCTGGTTGCGGGGGCGGCGGTAACAACAACGCCGACGGCGAGGTCACCCTCAAAATGGTGGAGAGCCTGACAAACCCCACACGCACCGAAACCTTGAAGACCCTGTTGGCCGGATTCGAAAAGGCGAACCCCAACATCAAGGTGGAGCTGATTTCGCCCCCGACCGACTCTGCAGATCAGAAGATCCAGCAGATGCTCCAGTCCGGCAAGGGTGTTGACGTGGTTGAGGCCCGGGACATCACCGTGGGCTCCTTTGGTGCCAACAAGTGGCTGTATGACATGAGCGCTGACCTGAAGGGTTGGGAGGGCTGGGAAAACCTGACCGAGAACGCCGTCAACTACTCCAAGCAGGATGGCAAGACCTACTACATTCCTTATGGCTTCTACGGCCTGTCCCTGTTCTACCGCACGGACCTGGTCAAGGAAGCCGGTTTCTCCGGACCGCCGGCCAGCTGGCAGGAACTGCTCGAGCAGTCCGAAAAGCTCAACCAGCCGGATGAGAACAAGTTCGGCTACGCCTTCCGTGGCGGCACCAACGCCAACTCCAATGCCGTCGCCGTGATCGAGGCCTACACGGCCGATCAGGTCGACAAGGAGAACGCGTTCAAGCTGACGAACGGCAAGACCATCTTCTCCGCCCCCGAGGCGCAGCAGGCCATGGACGACTACCTGGAGATCTTCAAGAAGGGGTCCCCGCCTTCCTCCGTTGCCTGGGGCTACCCGGAAATGGTTCAGGGCTTCAGCAACGGTTCCACAGCGTTCCTGTTGCAGGATCCTGAGGTGATTGCCACCATCAAGGAATCCAAGTCCATCAAGGCCGATCAGTGGAGCGTGGCGCCGCTGCTGACAGGACCCACGGGCAAGGCCATCCAGCCGGTCGCCACGGCAGGTTGGGGCATCGCCGAGGCCAGCACCGCCAAGCCCGAGGCCGTCAAGCTCATCAAGTACCTGTCCCAGGGCGAGCCCGCCACCCAGTTCAGCAAGGACAACTCCTTGGTGCCGATCCTCAAGGCCGCAGCCACGGACCCGTTCTACAGCGAAGGCCCCTGGGCTGCGTACGTCACCATGACCGAGAACCCGGACACCTACATCTCAGCAGTCCAGCCCCGCGGTGTCGCCTGGTGGACCGAATGGATTAAGAAGTCCGACGGCGAACTGCAGCGCGTGCTCACCGGCAAGATGACCATCACGGAACTGTTGACCAGCTGGGACAGCTACTGGACCGAAAAGATGGCGGGCTAAGCAGTCGTGGCACTCAACGCTGAACAGGAGGTGGTGCGCGGGCAGAAGTCCGCCAGCGCACCACCAGCACCGCATTCAAACCTTCGCCGGAAGAAACGGTTCAATTCCAGAACTGCCCTGACACTGCTGGCCTTCATGGCACCGGCAGCCATTTTTGTGGGGATCTTTACCTACTATCCAATGATCTCCGGCAGCCAGATGGCGTTCCGCAACTGGAACCTCAATGACCTCTCGGACACCTCCTGGGTGGGCTGGGGCAACTTCGTGGCCCTCTTTGAGAACCCGGAGTTTGGCACCATTGTCCGCAACACGGTTGTCTGGGTGGCTGGTTCACTCGTGCCGCAGGTGGTCATCGGGTTCGCGCTGGCATTGTTCCTCAAACGCCGCTTCAAGTTCCGGGGCGCTTACCATGCGTTCATCTTCTTCCCGTGGGCCGTGTCCGGGTTCCTGATCGGCATGCTCTTCCGCTGGATGTTCAACGCCGAATTTGGTGTGGTCAACGATCTGTTGATGAAGGTGGGCATCATTGACGCCCCCATCCCGTGGCTGGCCGAACCCGGATTCGCCATGACAGCCATCATCGTGGCCAACATTTGGTACGGTGTCACGTTCTTCGCCATCATGATCCTGGCTGCGCTGCAATCGGTCTCGGAGGAAATGTATGAGGCTGCCGCGATCGACGGCGCCGGCAAGATCCGGACCTTCTTCAACATCACCTTGCCGGCCATTTCGGTGACGCTGGGGCTGACCATCTTGTTGCGCATCATCTGGATCTTTAACTTCCCGGACATCATCTGGGCCATGACAGGCGGCGGACCGGCGGACCAGACCCACATCATCACCACCTACATGATCAAAATTACCCAGGAGGGCGACTATGGCCAGGCCTCGGCACTGGGCTTGATAGTGGTCTTTACTTTGATGTTGTTTGCCGCGTTCTACCTGATGGCTGTGCGTCCCCGAAAGGCAAACCGATGATGAACAAACAAAGCGCCCTGGGCCGTACCACCAAGATCATCTTCCTGGGCATCTGCCTGATGGTGACGATTTTCCCGCTGTACTGGATTGTTGTCACATCGTTGAAGGCACCGGGCACCATCTATTCGCTGCCGCTGGACTACTGGCCCAAGGAACTGTCCCTGGAAAACTACGTTGGCCTGTTCACCAAGTCCGACTTTGGCATGTACATGCTCAACAGCCTGCTGGTGGCCACGGTGGCCGCCACCGTGGCGACGCTCATCTCCCTGCTGTCGGCCTATGTGCTGGCACGGTTCCAATTCTCGGGCCGCGGCTGGGTGCTGGCCGCATTTTTGCTGACCCAGATGATCCCGGGCTTCATCGCGCTGGGACCGCTGTACATGATGATGACCAACTTCAACCTGGTCGATTCAAAAACCGGTCTGATTTTGGTGTACATCGCCATCTGCATCCCGTTTTGCACCATCATGTTGCGCGGCTTCTTTGAGAACGTCCCCGACGCCCTGGAAGAGGCTGCCATGATTGATGGTTGCTCCCGGCTCAGCGCACTGTTTCGGGTGCTGGTTCCGGTCATGATGCCCGGCATTGCGGCGAGTTTCATCTTCAACTTCGTCAACTGCTGGAATGAGCTGTTCCTGTCGGTGACGCTGATGAACAGCGACGAGAACAAGACCATCCCCACGGCTTTGGCGGGCTTCATCTCCAGCTTCAACATTGATTGGGGTTCCATGTCGGCGGCAGCGGTGCTGACGGTGGTGCCCACGCTGGCGATCTTTGCCTTCGCCAGCAAGTTCATTGTCCAGGGATTGACGACCGGCGCAGTGAAGGGTTGACGCTGCATAGTTCGACGGCGTCGTTACAGTTCCTGAACGCTCTCGCAGCAATGGTTGGATTTTTGCAAACGCTCTCGCACAGGGTGAGATAGCGTTCGTTGAAAATGCGCCATTGCTGCGAGAGCGTTTGAATGGAACGGGTATCAGGGCAGTTAGCGCGGGGAAACGATGCCCGTTTCGTAGGCGATCACCACCACTTGCACCCTGTCCCGGGCACTGAGCTTGGCCAGAATATGGCCCACATGGGTTTTGACAGTTGCCTCAGACACAAACAGCTGGGTCGCGATTTCCGGGTTGGACAAGCCGTTGGCAATGAGGACGAACACCTCATGCTCGCGGCCTGTCAGGCTTGCCACTGCCGCCGAATGGGCGTCATTGGCCGGGCTCGGTGCCGACAGCATGGGTGCCACATGGTCCAGCAGGCGGCGCGTGGTGGACGGTGCGATCACGGCATCCCCGTCAAACACCGTGCGAATGGCACCCAACAGCTCCTCCGGCGGGGCGTCCTTGAGCAGGAACCCGCTGGCCCCGGCCTGAATGGCCGCGAGTGCGTACTCGTCCAGGTCAAAGGTTGTCAGCACCACAATTTTCAGCTCGGCCAGCCACGAACCGGCTGGCGCGGCTTTGGTGCGTTCCATGAGCCGGCGCGTTGTTTCGATCCCGTCCATGCCGGGCATGCGGACATCCATGAGCACCACGTCCGCGGCCGTGGCGGAGAAGGCGCTCAGGGCCTCGATCCCGTTCCCGGCCTCGATGACCACGCGCAGATCCGGCTGGGAATTGATGAGCATGCCAAATCCGGAACGGACCAGTTGCTGGTCATCGACCAGGGCGACGCGGATGGGGTTGGATGTCATTTAAGTCTCCGTATAGGGGATAAAGGCTTTGATGCCGAAACCGCCACCAGCCAGGGGGCCGGCGGTGAGGGTTCCATCGTAGAGTTTGACGCGCTCGGCCATGCCGCGCAGGCCGTTCCCGCCGCCGTCGCGCGGGTCCTGCGTGGGGGAGTCGCCGCCGTCGGGCTTGGGGGCGGTGTCAGCGAACGACGCCGAGGCGCCCCTGCCGTTGTCAGTCACCGACATGTCCAGACCGCGCGCGCTCCAGGACAGCGTCACTGTGGACACCACCTTGGGCCCGGCATGCTTCATGACATTGGTGAGCCCCTCCTGAACCATGCGGTACGCTGTCAGCTCGGCGCCGGCTGGCAGCATCCGCCGCGGTTCACCCACGGCTTCGAAGGCGACCGGCAGGCCAGCCGCGCGGATGCCCAGTAGCAGCTCATCCAAATCCGCCAGGCCCGGCAGGGGTCGCATGGACGCTGCGGCATCGCCACGCAAAACACCCAGCAGGCGGCGCATCTCTTGCAGCGAGGAACGGCCAGTATCGGCGATCGTGGCCAAGGCGGCCAGCGCCACCTCGGGGTTGGCAACTGCCGCGTACCGGGCGCCGTCGGACTGGGTGATGATGACCGAAAGGGAGTGGGCCACAATGTCATGCATTTCGCGGGCAATATGGGCACGCTCGTCGCTGGCGGCCAGCTCGCGCTCGTGTTGGGCCTCAATCTCCAGGCGGTGCGCGCGGTCCTCAAGGGCCTGTTCGCGCAGGCGCTTGGTGCGGGTCAAATCCCCGGCAGTCCAGCTGAACATGACCAGCACCCACACCATCAAAATCAGTACGGCGCCGTACGGCAAATCGGCCATTGAGTTGGAGGTGAGGTTGTAAAAGTAGCGGGTGACCAGCAAGACGCCACCGATGAGGGCAAGGGCCAGCCCGCCCAAACTGGCCCAGCGCGGCCCAAAGGCGGCAAGCGCATAGACAATCAGTGGCACGGCAATGTTTGCTGGCATGGGCTGAACATCAAGGGCCCACTGCAGGATGGCCACTGCTGCGATGATCATGCCGGCCATGACGGTGCGGGTTCGCCGCCACGCCAGCGGCACGATCAGTGCCGTGGCGAAAATGGCTCCCGCGATCGCGTCGGCGAACTGGTCGTCGTAGGCGCCGCCGCTCAGCAGGCTCAGGGGCATGGCGGTCAACCAGAGCAAGGCCATGAGGACGAAGTCCACGGCAAAGCGGTGCCGCCGGAACCAGTCGTAGATGGAATGCATGATCACTCATACCACTCTAGGCGAGCCTTAGGTCCGGCGGCATCCCGCCCAGGGTGGAGACTAGCTGGGAATACGCCTCGTCGTTGGGCCCTGTCAACGCGGTCTAGGGCCGGGTTCCGGCCGGGTTCCGGCAGCTGCGGTGATCCGGTTGGCCATGTTCTTGAAGATGATGCCGTGGAAGGGGAGTACCGCCAGCCAGTACAAGCGCCCGGACAGGCCCCGGGGGAAGAAGATGGCCCGCTGGCGGAACACGCTGCCTTTCTCCGTCCCGTCGGCAAGCAGCGGTGCGACCTCAAATTCGAGCCAGGCACGGCCCGGGACGATCATTTCGGCCCGCAAGCGCAGCAGCTTCCCCCGCTCCAAGGTTTCCACCCGCCACCAATCCACGGCGTCGTTGAGCTGGAGGTTGCTATTGCTGCGCCGCCCCCGGCTCAGGCCGACGCCGCCGGCCAACTTGTCCATCCATCCGCGTACCGTCCAGGCGAATGGCAACGAGTAGTAGCCGTTCTCGCCGCCGATCCCTTCCATGACCTTCCAGACGTCACTGGCGGGAGCCGCAGTGGTTTTGCTGCGTTCATCGGTGAACACCGTCAGCCCCGCCCACTCCGGATCGCTGGGCAGCGGTTCTGCCGGCGCGCTCAACGCGTGGGCCGTAGCCCAGGTGGTTTCCACCATGTCCGCCGCTATCTTGTGCAGCGCCAGTTGCACGGCGCGCTTGTACGGGGTCAGGCCGCCGTCGGGATCGGGGAGGTAGCCGGCAATGTCCTTTTCCCGGGCAACGCAGTCATGCTGCAGGGACTCCACCAAGGGGATGGCCAGGCTGCGCGGGACAGGTGTTACGAGATTGACCCACTGCGCAGCCAGCCACGGGGTCAGGACGGGGAGGGGGATAACAACGGGCTGGCGAAGATCGGCCGCGGCCGCGTAGCTGCGCATCATCTGCGCGTACGTGAGAACCTCCGGTCCTCCGATGTCGAAGGTCCTGTTGACCTCTGCAGGCAGTTGGCAAGCACCCATCAGGTAGTGCAGCGCGTCCCTGACGGCAATGGGTTGGATCTTGTTCAGGACCCATTTGGGGGCCGGCATGACCGGCAGGACGTCTGTCAG
The DNA here is from genome assembly GCF_054511095.1 of Arthrobacter sp. TMN-49. NCBI lineage: Bacteria > Bacillati > Actinomycetota > Actinomycetes > Micrococcales > Micrococcaceae > Arthrobacter > Arthrobacter sp. TMN-49. The sequence goes on from NZ_JBTNDH010000002.1 coordinate 37,192, forward strand.
GTGCCTAACCATCTCGAAACTGGCGGAGCCTGAACCAATGACCAGGCCCGCCTGCAGCACAGCCGTAGGGGTTCCCGAGGCCATGAGGATTTCCCCCACCTCCGTGCGTGAGGCCAAATGCCTGCTGAGCTTTCCTTGCGGGTGCAGGCCCGAGAGGTAAATGAGCCGGTGGACGCCGGCCTCCCGGGAGGCTCTGTTGAGATTGAGCGCACACAACCGCTCCACGCGCTCAAAAGTGTCCGCCGCCTCCTTGCCGCCGGACATGGAATGCACCAAGTAATACACAATATCTGCGCCGTCGCACAGTTCCTGGGCCGTCTGCTGATCCTCCATGGAGCCCACAATGATCTGCACCTGTTCGCGCCACGGTACATCCCGGAGCTTTTCGGCATGGCGGGTCAAAACCCGCACCTCATGGTTGGCTTCCAGCAGCAGGGGAACCAGGCGCCCGCCAATGTATCCGGTGGCTCCAGCAACGGCTATCACGCTCATGGTGCAAACTCCTTGCTGTGCAAATGCTGTACAAATCGGATTCCTTCCACCATTATGTAATTAGATTTTCTGATTATCAATGGTTGGAGGTGTTTCATGCAGAAATCCCAAGGCGGCCGCCCCCAGATTCAGATGCATCCGGCGTCGGTCCTGGTGCGCCAGATTCTTGTCCTGAATGAGGTCATGGAGTTCATCCTGCGACGAGAAATGGACCTGAATGAAACAGATTTCCAGGCCATGCAACACCTCATGAAGCAGCGGTCCATGTCCCCGGGCGAATTGGCCAAGGTGTTGCACCTGACAGCGGCGGCCATCACCACAGTCATTGACAGGTTGGTGCGCAAGGGCCACATCATTAGGACCCCGCACCCCACTGACAGGCGGCGCTGGCTCATCAGCCCCAGCGAAGAATCCGTGCGGGCCGCCATGGAGAGGCTCATGCCCATGATCATGGATGTTGATAACAAGGTTCGCAGCTACGACGACGACGAACAGGGGGTCATCGTCGACTTCCTGGGGAGCGTGGTGGCGTCCATGGGCAACCGCGTTGCCGCCTTGGACAATGGCCGCGCACCGATTCCCAAAACCGAGCAAAGTGATAGCCGAAGGGTGTAAAGACCATGCCAGCCGAAAAGGAAAGCCAGCTCGCCCAGCCAATGGCCAGGGCGTCCGGGCCGCAAGGTGAAACGCTTTTGGCCTGGCGGGGACGATTCTCCGACGCGGCCACCCCTGCCCCTGAGGCGCCCTTGGATTGGGCAGCCTTTCAAGGCAGCGTGCGGGACGTCCTGGACCAATACTTTGCCGAGCAGCGGCTACGTGCCGCGGGCTACTCACCAGCATTCGGCGGGTTGTGGGACCGCTTGGCAGCCACAAGCAACCGGGGCAAGTGGATGCGCCCCAAGTTGGTCTACCTGACGTATGAGGCTTTTGGCGGGGCAGACTGGCGGGCGTGCAGTGAACTGGCTGCCGCCTTTGAAATGCTCCATGCCGCGCTGCTGGTGCACGACGACGTGATTGACAGGGACTTTGTCCGCCGCGGAGTGCCAACCCTCGGCGCCAGCTACCGGGACATGGCAGCACGTGGCGGCCACAGCAGCGCCGACGCCGACCATGCAGGGTTCTCCGCAGCCATCATTGCCGGTGACCTGCTCCTGACGGGAGCACTGCGGCTGGCCACCTCCGCAGCCACAGGCCGCGGGCAAAGCACAGCAATTCTCGCAACCATCCACGAGGCAATCTTTGCCGCCGCAGCCGGTGAGCTGGACGATCTGCTGTTCTCGCTGGGGCGCAGCGATCCCGATTTGCTCGATGTGCTGAACATGGAGCGGCTGAAAACTGCCGTGTACTCCTTTGAGATGCCGCTGCGTGCCGGTGCCTTGCTGGCGGGTGAATCCGAAGCGACGGCGGATGCGCTCGCCGCGGTGGGCCGTGACATTGGTGTGGCCTACCAGGTGGTGGATGACGTCCTGGGAACCTTTGGCGAGCAGTCCATGACAGGTAAGTCGGTTGAATCGGACCTGCGTGAAGGCAAGTGCACCATCTTGACGTCATTTGCCGAAGGCTCGGAAGAATTTGTGGCCGCCGTGGCGGACTTCCGCAGCGGTGCCGGAGATGCCGAGGCTGTCCGCACAGTGCTGCGCCAGCTGGGTGCACAGGAGCACGCCTTGACGCTGGCCCAGAACTTGGTGGTGGAGGCGATGGGGAAGGCCGCGCAGCTGGAACTGCCCGAATCCTTGTTCCTGGAACTGACCGAAATCTGCGACTACGTGCTGAGCAGGAGGAGCTAGCCATGGGAATTGATCCGCTCAGCCACTACTCGGAGACGGCCACGCGAAGTGCGGCCGTGGTGATCAGGAGCTATTCGACGTCGTTCGGCATGGCCTGCTGGCTGCTGGGTGTCAAGGAACGCCGGGACATTGAGAACATTTATGCGTTGGTGCGGGTGGCCGATGAGGTGGTGGACGGCGCGGCCGCGGCAGCGGGCCTGGCCTCGGCGGCAGTGTGCGCCCAGCTTGACGCCCTGGAACGGGAAACCGAGCAGGCCCTGGGCAGTGGCTACAGCACCAACATGGTGGTTCACGCCTTTGCCGCCACAGCACGGCGGGTAGGCATAGACGCCTCGCTGACAGCGCCGTTCTTCACCTCCATGCGCACGGACCTGCTGCAGCACACGCATTCGCCGGACACCCTGGCGGAGTACATTTATGGCTCCGCCGAGGTGGTGGGACTGATGTGCCTGAAAGTCTTTCAAGCCATGGACGGGGTGCCGGGCGGCCACGGTCAGCAGCTGGCCGATGCTGCCCGCAGCTTGGGTGCCGCGTTTCAGAAAGTTAACTTTCTGCGTGACCTGGGGGCCGACAGCGCCGACTTGGGGCGCCTGTACTTCCCGGGTCTGGACCCTGCGGCGTTCAACGATCACCACAAGGACGCGCTCCTTGCCGAGATCCGCCACGACCTGGCCGTCGCCAGGGCTGGCATGGTCTTCCTGGCCCCGCCAGCCCGGCGGGCCGTTCGTTTGGCGCACGACCTATTTCTGGCCCTCGTGGCCAAGCTGGCACGTGTACCCGCGGCCCAACTGATCAACCGCAGGATTCGGGTTCCCGGCTGGCAAAAGGCGTTCATCGCAGTGAGAGTGTGCCTGCGCAGACACCGAGGCGTCAGTAGGGACTGCGCCCCGGTGCAGCCGAGTCCGCAGATTCCTGAAATGACGGATTTCGGCCCGACGCTCGCCAGCACAACGTCGTCGGGCACAGCCAGCGCAAACACCGCGGTCCCGGACCCTGCCGTTACCGGCACAGCTGTCGTTGGCTCGGCAGTGTCTGAAACAGCAACGTCTGAAAAAGCAGTGGAAGTGTCCTCATGAATGGCATGCGACGGTCCGCCTTGCCCTGGGCCGGTTTCATTTCGGCCCTCACCGGAAATGTGGGCTCCAAACATGCCGCCGCCACCAGGCAATGCGTGGTGATTGGTGGGGGCATCTCCGGCCTGGCCACGGCGGGCCTGTTGGCCAAAGATGGTCACAGCGTGACTGTGTTGGAGAAGCAGGCACAACTCGGCGGACGGGCGGGTCGCTGGGAACGCGATGGTTTCACCTTTGACACCGGGCCAAGCTGGTACCTCATGCCTGAGGTGATTGACCACTGGTTCAAGATGATGGGCACCAGCGCCGCTGCCGAGCTGACGCTGACCCGCCTTGACCCTGCCTACAAGCTGTGGGGTGCCAGGGGCACTCGGCAGGGGGCCGAAAGCACAGTGGTCCGCACGGGCCGTGCCGCGGCTGTGGACTTGTTTGAATCCCAGCAGCAAGGCTCCGGCGCCCACCTGGCCAAGTATCTGGATTCCGCCGAGCTGGCCTATACGCTGGCCAAGAAACATTTCCTCTACGACCCTTTCGGCTCGCTGCGGGGCCTGGCCACACCGGCCGTGCTGCGCCACGCCCCGCGGCTGGCCCAACTCCTGGCCCTGTCCCTGCACCGTTTTGTGGCGGGGAGGTTCACGCATCCGCTGCAACAAAAGATCCTGGGCTACCCTGCAGTATTCTTGGGCACCAGCCCCTACAAGGCGCCCTCGATCTACCACCTCATGAGCCATCTGGACCTCCAGGACGGCGTGCTGTACGCGCAGGGCGGTTTCGCCGCGGTGGTCGATGCCATGGAACGGGTCATCCGCCGGGCCGGCGTCCATATCGTCACCGACGCGACGGCGAGCGCCATTGTCACGGGCCCGGCCGACGGCGGCGCCCGGTGTGAGGCTGTCGCCTGGCATGACGGCGACGGCGTCGAGCATCGCAGCGCCGCCAAACTGGTGGTGGGTGCCGCGGATCTGCACCACATTGAGTCGGCGTTGCTGCCGGAGCAGCTCCGCACCCGGTCTGCGAAAAAGTGGGCCAAGACTGATCCCGGCATCAGTGCAGTGCTGGTGTGCCTGGGCATCAAGGGCGAACTGCCGCACCTGGCCCACCACAACCTCCTGTTCACCGACGACTGGCAGGACAACTTCGCCCGCATCGTTGACGGCCACGCACTCGCGGACACCACCTCCATCTACGTGTGCCGCCCCAGCGCCACCGATTCCGCCGTGGCGCCGGACGGTGCTGAAAACCTGTTTCTGCTCATCCCCGCTCCCGCCCTGCCGCAGTGGGGCAAGGGCGGGTTCGACGGCGGCGGCTCGCCCCAGGTGGAAAAGGTTGCCGACGCCGCGATCGCCCAGTTGGCGTTGTGGAGCAACACCCCGGATCTGCCCGCTCGCATCATGGTGCGGCGCAGCTATGGCCCGGCCGACTTTGCCGAGAACGTCAATGCCTGGCAGGGAAGTGCCTTGGGCCTGGCGCACACCCTGGCACAAAGCGCCTTTCTGCGCCCGGGAAACACGAACACCAAAGTGGCTGGCCTGTTCTACGCCGGAAGCTCGGTGCGCCCCGGCATTGGTGTGCCGCTGTGCATGATCAGTGCCGAGATTGTGCTCAAGTCGGTGCGCGGAGACACAACCGGCGGCCCGCTGGCCGAGCCCGCCCCGGTTGCGCCCGCAGTGGTGGTGGCGCCTTGAGCTACCTCATCATCTTGTTGCTCCTGCTGGGCTGCATGGCCGCACTGGATGCGCGGTGGAAACTGTTCCTGTTCGCCCATCCGTGGGCGGCCGGCGCCGTTCTGGCAGTGGGCACCGCCTACTTTCTGGTGTGGGATGTGGCAGCGATTGCCGTCGGCATCTTCTTGCACAGGGACTCACACCTCATGACGGGCCTCATGATTGGCCCGCAGCTTCCCGTGGAGGAAGCCTTCTTCCTCTTGTTCCTGTGCTACCAAACCATGATCTTGTTCACCGGAGCCCTGCAGGTCTTCCACCACCGGCGGCGCCGGGCAGGGGAGCCGTCATGAGCTTTTCCCAACTCAACGCGATCTTCGTGGCCGTGGCAGTGCTGGTCATGGTGGCGGCACTGCTTCCTGGTCCGTGGCGTGCCACCAAGCCGGCGGGCGGCACAGGTACGGTGATTGCCGCCGTCGTCGGCACCCACGCCGTGCTGGTGGTCCTGACAGCCATTTTCGACAACGTCATGATTGCCTCAGGCCTGTTCGACTATGCCCAGGACACTCTGCAGGGGTTCCGGGTGGGGCTGGCGCCCATCGAGGACTTTGCCTACCCCCTTGCCGCGGGATTGTTGCTGCCTGGCTTGTGGCTGTTGTTCACCAGGGGGCGGCGCCGGTGAGGAACGTGTTCATGACCTCCAGGCCGGTGTCGTGGGTCAACACGGCCTACCCGTTTGCTGCCGCCTACTTCCTGGCCACGGGGCTCCTCGATTGGGTTCTGGTGGTGGGGACCTGCTTCTTCCTGATCCCTTACAACTTGGCGATGTACGGCATCAACGACGTGTTCGACTACGAATCGGACCTGCTCAACGCACGCAAGGGTGGCGTGGAGGGTGCCGTGCTGGACCGCAGGCACCACCGCTTCATTGTGTGGGCCGCCATCGTCTCCACAGTCCCCTTTCTGGTGGTGCTCGCCACTGTGGGTGACGCGGTGGCGAACACTGTCTTGGCCGTGTCGATCTTTGCCGTGGTGGCCTACAGTGCGCCCGGGCTACGGTTCAAGGAGCGGCCCTTTCTTGACTCCATCACCTCCAGCACGCACTTTGTCTCACCAGCCGTCTATGGCCTGGCTCTAGCCCACGCGCCGTTCACCGGCGGGATCATGGCGTTCCTGGCGGCTTTCTTCCTGTGGGGCGTGGCAAGCCATGCCTTGGGTGCTGTCCAGGACATTGTCCCGGACCGGGAGGGGTCAATAGCCTCCATCGGTACGGTGTTGGGGGCCAGATTCACCGTCAGCTTCGCCTTTGCCGCCTACATCTGTGCCGGGGTGCTGATGTTGTGGACGGCTGTGCCGTTTGCTGCCCTGCTCGCCGTGCCGTACCTGCTGAACGTGGCACCCTATCTACGCGTCACCGACGCCACCTCGGCAACCGCCAACGCCGCATGGAAACGCTTCCTGTGGCTGAACTACCTCACCGGATTCCTGGTGACCCTGATCTTGATCTGGCTGATCCTGAACCGCTAAGGCGGAATGAAAGGTGCATGAGATGAACGTATCCCTGGTCTGGTTCCGGGACGATTTGCGTGTGGCGGACCACCCCGCCCTGCTAGCTGCCGCCGCCGACGGGCAGGCCGTGGCGCTCTATGTCCTGGACGAGGAGTCGGCAGGCATCAGGCCCTTGGGTGGCGCCGCCAAATGGTGGCTGCACCACGCGCTAGCAGATCTGCAGGGCGAACTGGCGGCGCTGGGCATTCCCCTGCTGCTGCGCCGGGGTCCGGGAGCCGAGGTGGTCCCGGCCGTGGCCGCGGAGTTGGGCGCTGGGGTGTTGTACTGGAACCGCCGCTATGGGGGTCCGGAGCGGGCGGTCGATTCAGCCGTCAAGGAGTGGGCCGGCGAGCACAGCGTGCACGCAGAAAGCTTCCAGGGCTCGCTCCTCCACGAGCCCTGGACGGTGCGCACGGGGGCCGGGAACCCCTATCAGGTATTCACACCCTTCTGGCGGACCCTGTCGGACCAAGACTTCCGGGCCCCCTTGGCCATGCCCGACGGTGGCCAGGGCTTTCCCGGAACTCTCCCGAGCGGTGATGCGCTGGAATCCTGGGCCCTGCTGCCCACCAACCCCGACTGGGCCGGCGGGCTGAGGGATACGTGGCAGCCCAGTGCCGCAGCTGGTGCGCAGGCCCTGGCGGAATTCCTCGAGCAACGAGTGGGGGACTACACGGACGCAAGAGACAGGCCGGACCAAGAAGGCACCAGCCGGCTCTCGCCCTATCTGCGGTGGGGCCAGCTCAGCCCCTTCCAGGTATGGGCCGCGCTCGCAGACCGGCGCAGCGCGGGCGCCGACGGGGCTGGGGTATTTGCCTCGGAGCTTGGCTGGCGCGAGTTTTGTTGGCACCAGCTCTACCACCACCCGGACCTGGCCACAGTGAATCTGCGCCGGCAATTTGACGCTTTCCCCTGGCGTGATCCGGAGCTGAGCCAAACCCCGGCGCCGGGTGAGGACTCCGCCGTCGAGCATCTCCGTGCCTGGCAACAGGGGCGAACGGGCATCCCCCTGGTCGATGCGGGGCAACGGGAGCTGTGGCGCACGGGTTTCATGCACAACAGGGTCCGCATGGTGGCGGCCAGTTTCCTGATCAAGAACTTGGGTCTTGACTGGCGGGTGGGGGAGAGGTGGTTCTGGGACACGCTGGTGGATGCCGATGCCGCCTCGAACCCGGCCAATTGGCAGTGGGTGGCAGGTTCCGGGGCCGACGCGTCGCCGTTTTTTCGGATCTTCAACCCGCTGACGCAGGCCAAGAAATTTGATCCGGCGGGCCGCTACGTCGGCCGCTGGGTGCCGGAGATGCTGACACCTGACTACCCGGAACCGGTGGTGGATTTGGCGCAAACGCGCCGGGCCGCGTTGGAGGGTTACGCGTCCATCAAATGACGTCTCATATTCTGAGATCATTTGACCATCATGTGGATGGTTTCGTTAGGCTCACATCATGAACGCATCGATTGACATTGCAGTAATTGCCGGCGACGGCATCGGCCCCGAGGTCACGGCCGAGGCCGTCAAGGTCCTGAAGAAGGTCACCGCATCGGCCGGTGTTGAACTGACGCTGACTGACTACGCCTTGGGTGCCGAGCACTGGCTCGCCACGGGGGAGACCCTGCCCGAGCAGACCATCGAGGCCCTGCGCGGGCACGACGCCATCCTCTTCGGCGCCGTGGGGGCCGCCCCCGGCGATACTCGCATCCCGTCGGGTTTGATTGAGCGAGAGATGCTGCTCAAGCTGCGCTTCAGCCTGGACCACTACGTGAATCTGCGCCCCTCGTTCTTGTACGACGGCGTGGCCTCACCCCTGGCCAACCCCGGCACCATCGATTTCGTCGTGGTCCGCGAAGGCACCGAGGGCCCCTATGTGGGCAACGGCGGTGTGTTGCGCAAGGGTACTGTGCACGAGGTGGCCACAGAGGTTTCGGTCAACACTGCCTTCGGCGTGGAGCGCCTGGTCCGCGACGGTTTCCGCCGCGCGAACGAGCGCCCCCGTAAGAAGCTGACCTATGTGCACAAGCACAATGTGCTGGTTTACGCCGGGCACCTGTGGAAGCGCACAGTGGAGGCAGTTGCCGCCGAATTCCCGGACGTCAGCGTGGACTACCTGCACGTGGATGCGGCCATGATCTTCTTGGTCACCGACCCGGCACGCTTTGACGTCATTGTCACGGACAACCTCTTCGGTGACATCATCACCGACCTGGCCGCGGCCGTCACCGGCGGCATTGGCCTGGCCGCCTCGGGCAACATCAACATGGACAGAACCGCGCCGTCCATGTTTGAGCCGGTCCACGGCTCGGCCCCTGACATTGCCGGCCAACAAAAAGCTGACCCCACGGCAGCGATCCTGTCCGCGGCACTGCTGCTAAACCATGTGGGCCACCCGGTCGCTGCCGCCAAGGTGGAGGCTGCCGTGGCCGCTGATATCGCCGGCCGGCGCGCCCAGGTGACCCGTTCGACGTCGGCCATTGGTGACGCGATAGCCGCAGCACTGTAGGCGGGGGCGCTCCGGACCCGACGCCCCGGCGGGCAGGAGTAGGCTTAGCCCACTAGGTGAGTGAACCGTAACTCAAATGTGCGGCGAACCACCACGAGAATCTTGATGAATTCCCGGCATCGAACTGCGCCTCACGCTGGTCTCAGCACGAGGCGAACAACCCTGTGGAGGAAGCATGACCCAGAACGCCAACGAGCTGACCTTTTCCCAGCAGCTGAGCGAGAACCCCAAGAGCAGTGCAGACCGTGAGGCCATCTTGGCCAATCCCGGCTTTGGGGACTACTTTACGGATCACACGGCCGTGGTGGATTTCAAGGTTGATGCCGACGGTGAGGGTGGCTGGTCCAACGCACGCGTCGAACCCTACGGCCCCATCGCCATGGACCCGGCTGCCGCCGTGCTGCACTATGGGCAGGAAATATTCGAGGGCATGAAGGCCTACCGGCACGCCGACGGTTCGGTGTGGACGTTCCGGGCCGAGGCCAACGCCGCCCGCTTGAACACCTCCGCGCGTCGTCTGGCCTTGCCGGAACTGCCGCCGGCAACGTTCATCGAATCGCTGCGCCAGCTTGTTGCCGTGGACCAGGAATGGGTACCCGGAGGCGACGGCGAGGCCCTGTACCTGCGCCCGTTCATGATCGCCACCGAGGCATTCCTTGGCGTCCGCCCGGCCCGCGAAGTTTCCTACCGCGTCATCGCCTCCCCGGCCGGGAACTACTTTGGCGGCGAGCTCAAGCCCGTGTCGATCTGGCTCACCACCACGTACTCCCGCGCCGGAGAGGGCGGCACCGGCGAGGCCAAGTGCGGCGGGAACTACGCTGCATCGCTGGCGGCGCAGATGGAGGCCCAGGCGCAGGGCTGCAAGCAGGTGTTGTTCCTTGACCCGTTCAACGACAACGCCATTGAAGAGCTCGGCGGCATGAACATCTTCTTCGTGTTCAAGGACGGCCGTTTGGTCACCCCCGCACTCAACGGCCACATCCTGCACGGCATCACCCGCTCCTCCGTCATGCAGTTGGCTGCGGACCGCGGCATGAAGGTGGAAGAGCGGAAAATCACCATTGATGAATGGCGCGACGGCGTTGCCAGCGGCGAGATCACCGAGGCGTTTGCCTGTGGCACGGCGGCCGTCATCACCCCCATCGGGGAGCTGAAGATGGCCGACGGCGTCATCGCCTCCCCCGGCGAGGGTATCGGGGACGTCACCATGGCCATCCGCGAGCAGCTGCTGGGCATCCAGACGGGCACCGTGGAGGACCTGCACGGCTGGTTGACCCGCCTGGCCTAGCCTTCCTCAACTGACCCGCAGAAAACGACGAAAAATGCGACTTTTGGCGCGATTTTCGGCGATTTCTGCGGGTCAGTTTGGGTTAAGCCCGACGACGGGCGCTTGCTTTGCGGATACACTAAAACACATGCGTATAGCCCGATTTGTTGTTGATAATGACCCGATGTACGGCATTGTGGAAGGGGAGACCGGCAGCGAAATTGTCACTGTCATCAAGGGCGATCCCTTCTTCAATGGCGTAGAACTCACCACCATCAAGTACCCGTTGCTCGACGTGCGCCTGGTGGCCCCGATCATCCCACGCAGCAAGGTCATTGGGGTGGGCCGCAATTTCGCCGACCACGCCCGCGAGTTGGGCAACGAAGTGCCCGAGAACCCGCTGTTGTTCCTCAAACCCAACACCAGCGTGATCGGCCCGAACGAACCCATCGTCTTGCCCGAATTCTCCGAGGAGGTCTCCTACGAGGCCGAGCTGTGCGTTGTCATTGGCCGCATCTGCAAGGACGTCCCGGAGTCACGCGTGGATGAGGTCATCTTCGGCTACACCTGCGGCAACGACCTCACGGCCCGTGACGTCCAGGCCAGCGACGGCCAGTGGGCCCGCGCCAAGGGCTTTGACACCTCAGCCCCGCTTGGCCCGTGGATCGAAACCGAGCTGGACCCCGATGACGTGAACATCAAGGGCTGGCTCAACGGCGAACTCCGCCAGGACGGCAGCAGCAACCAGATGGTGCGCAGCGTTCGCGAACTCGTCTCGATCGTCTCCCACGCTTTCACCCTCCTGCCCGGCGATGTCATCATGACGGGCACCCCGGCGGGCGTAGACCTGCTCAACGACGGCGACCGCTACGAAATCGAGATTGAGGGCATCGGCCGTCTCTCCAACCCCGTCGTGCGCCGCTGACTGCTGATTCTCAGCTGTGTGCCGCCGTCGTGAATTTACGACGGCGGCACAACAGTTTTTGGTGGCTGCTTGCGTCCAGCAGGGGAAGGGCGGTGTGGAAGTGACAACTTTAGTTGGATGCGGCGGCCCCGGCAGGGCTCTTAGGCTCGAGGGATGAACACCAAGAAATTACAGGGCCGCAGCGTGTGGCGTACCGTTTTGCTCCTCATCGTTGTGGCCGTTGCCGATGTGCTGCTCTCCGCCATCTCGATCGGATTGGGCCTGGAGAGTGGAACTGTTCCCGATCCGGAGCACGCGGGGATTGCATGGGCCCGCTTCGGACTCGCGCCCATCCTGGCCCCCCTGGGCGCCGTCGCACTCATCTGGCGGCACAGATTCCCCACAACAGTGGCCGCAACAACTGCCATCCTTGGTGCGTTGTCCTTTAGCTGCATCGCGTTCTTTGTGGCTCTGTTCCTGCTGGCCAAGCGCCGTCTGTCATGGTGGGTCGCGGCAATTATTGCCCTATCCATCGCGGCAGAGGCACTTGTGGGGTTGGAACCCCTGAGCTGGGATAGTGCGCTGGTGATGGCAGTCCTGCTTGCAGCCATTGCCGGCTGGGGCGCCTACCGTGGCCAGCGGGCCAGGTTGCTGGAATCGCGGCTGACCTCACTCAGGGAACGGGCGGAGCGGGCGGAAGTGGAACGAGTTGCTGCCATTGAAACGAGTAAGCTGGCGGAGCGCCACCGGATTGCCCGCGAAATGCACGACACCCTGGCCCACCGGATGTCCCTGGTGGCTGTTCAGGCCGCGGCTTTGCAGGTGGACGCACCCGATGCGGAGACGGCCAAAGCAGCCAGGCTGATCCGCGAAACAGCCCACGCCGCGCTCGGCGAACTGCGCGATGTGCTGGGTGTTTTGCATCAAGACGGCACCCGGACCACGCAGCGGTCGCCAACCGTTGAAACCGGCCTGCCGCGCGTTGAAGCGCCGGTTGCTGCTATGTCCCGCACAGCACCGTCGGGGATCCAGGAGATCGCCGGACTCGTGGCCGAGTGGCGGCAGGCTGGCCTGAGTGCTGACTACATACCCGACCCAGCCCTGTGCAGCGGCATTCCTGACGCACTCAGCCGGGCAGCCTACAGGGTGGTGCAGGAAGGGATGACCAACGTGGCCCGTCATGCGCCCGAGGCAACCGCCACGGTGACACTTGAGCTGCGCAACACCGAATGTGGCGGCGTGAACCTACGCGTTTCAGTGGTGAACGGCCCGGGCGGCCGTGGTGAACCAGCCCTGGGTGCTGGTCTGGGTCTGATCGGGCTTGGCGAACGGGTCCAGCTCCTGAACGGCAGCTTAATCCACCGCTCAACCGGGTCCGGCTTTGAATTGATCGCCCTCATCCCGTTCGAACAGCAGAGCAAACAGGAATCCAACGGAGTTGCGTTGTGACGGATAAGATTCGGGTGATTATTGCCGACGACGAGCAGTTGGTCCGCGCCGCCCTGGTGAAAATGGTCAACTCCCGGGCCGACATGATGGTGGTCGGTGAGGCAGCCAGCGGACCGCAGGCGGTGAGATGCGCGCAAACGCAACGCACCGACGTCGTCCTGATGGACGTCCGGATGCCGGCCGGTGACGGCATCGCGGCTACGGCACAACTGCGCGGGCTCGAAAGGCCGCCGCAGGTGCTGGTCCTCACCACCTTTGACCTTGATGATCACGTTTTTGCCGCCCTGGAAGCTGGGGCTGCGGGCTTCATGCTCAAGGACACTGAGCCGGAGCGGCTGTTTTATGCCATCCGGGCGGTCGCAGCGGGGGAGGGCATGCTGGCTCCAACGGTGACGAAACGTCTCATCGACAGGACTCGGCACAGGGCAGCGGCGGCGAAGGCGACCACCGCGCTGGGCCGGCTGGAACGCCTGACGGCGCGTGAGGCACAGGTGCTCGATGCCATGGCGCAGGGGATGAGCAACGACGGGATTGCCACCTTCTTGTGCCTCAGCGAGGGCACTGTCAAGACTCATGTCTCAAGGATCTTGGCGAAACTCGAACTCGAGAACAGGGTCCAGGCGGCGCTCCTTTTTCGCGACGCCCACCGCTGAGCCGACTTTCGAAGCCCGCATCCCGGGCGAGGGGAGTGCCAGGACCCACATTTCACGGAGCCTCACCAGATTGGAGCTGCAGCGCCGGCTGGTACCCGGTACGTTCGGTCCCGGCAAGATGTTTTTTGCCGAATTTGTGACTGACCCGTCCAGCCCGCCAATAGGCGGAAACTGGGGTATTTTCATGCGTCTGTTCTGTTATCCCAGACAATCTGGCGGCCTTTTGGGCTGTGATTGTCATCACCCACTTATTTTGACGTAGTACGATTGGGAAGCCCTTTGAGCCTGTGTTTGTGGCACAACCACGAATTATAGGCTTCCGCACGTGGGGCGAACCACGACTAAAAGGATCTTGCGTGACAACCGAAGTAACTGACACAGCAACACCCCTTGCCGGCCCGGACATTCTCACGGCCGAGGGATACCAAAAAACTCTCAACCGTCGCCAGGTCACCATGATCGCGATGGGTGGCGCCATTGGTGTGGGCTTGTTCATGGGAGCTGGTGGGCGGCTCGCGTCAACCGGCCCGGCCCTGATTTTCTCCTACGCCATCGCCGGCGTCATCGCCTACCTGCTGATGCGGGCCCTGGGCGAACTCATCATGTACCGCCAGACCTCGGGATCGTTTGTTTCCTACGCTGGTGAACTGTTCGGCAAGAAAGGCGCCTACCTTTCCGGCTGGATGTACTTCATCAACTGGGCCATGACCGGCGTGGCTGAGCTCATCGCCATCGGCCTGTACTTCCAATACTTCTTCCCCGGTGTTCCCATTGAAGTGAGCGCCTTCTGTGCCTTGATTATGCTGGTGGCGGTGAACCTGCTCAGTGTGAAGGCCTTCGGTGAGTTTGAGTTCTGGGCGTCCTGCCTGAAGGTCGGCGCCATCTTGATCTTCCTCGCCGTGGGTACGTTCATGGTGGCCACCAACGCGGCCGTGGGTTCCGGGACTGCCAGCGTCAGCAACCTGTTCCACGAACAAGGCGGCATGTTCCCCAAGGGCGGCCTGGTGATGATCCTGGTGCTGAACGCAGTGATTTTTGCCTACAACGCCATTGAATTGGTGGGTATTACCGCCGGCGAGATGAAGAACCCCGAACGCGAAGTACCCAAGGCCATTCGCGCAGTGGTGGTTCGTATTGTGGTGTTCTACGTCGGCTCGGTCACGCTGCTGGCCATGATCATGCCTTCGGATCAGTACAAGTCGGGGGAGAGCCCGTTCGTTACAGTATTCTCCGCCATGGGGCTTGACTGGGTTGGCTCGGTCATGAACTTTGTGGTCATTACCGCGGCCCTGTCTTCCTGCAACTCCGGGCTGTACTCGATCGGACGCATCTTCCGCACCATGGCCAACAACGGCCACGCGCCTCATTGGCTGACAAAGATGTCCTCACGCCATGTGCCGTACGCGGCTATTTTGAGCATCGCTGGAGTGTATGTGGTGGGTGTGCTGGCCAATATCTGGCTCGGCGGTTCGCACGCCTTCGACCTGGCGCTAAACACCGCCTCGATCGGGGTGATCTTCACCTGGGGCTCCATCTTTGCCAGCCAGATCATGCTGCGGCACAAAAAGGGTAAAGTCTCCTCCCTGCCCATGCCCGGCTCGCCCTGGACCAGCTGGGTCGGCCTGATAGCCCTGTTCATCATCACCGTGCTGATTGGTTTTGACACCATGACGGCTCCGGATGGCAGTGTCTTCTTGCTGGGCCTGTGGACACTGTGCACCATCCCGGTGTTTGCCGTGATCTTGTGGTTCGGCTGGCAGTTCGTGAAAAACAACGAACCCAAGAGTGAACTGTTTAGCTAACAGCACCAAGAAATGCCGCCACTCCCGCATTTTGCCGCCACTACAATGGTGGCAAGATGCGGGAGTGGCGGCATTTTTCGTAGTTGGCTGCTAGCTGACGGGCTGTCCGGCGAGGATGGCGTCGATCTGGCCCATGGCCTGACCCATTCCTTCTTCCATACCCATGTCCAGCATTTTTCCCATCTGCTCTTCACTTTCAAAAACACTTGACACAGTCATGCGCGTGGTGATGCCAAAGTCCTCCAGGGTGACAGTCACGCGGGCCGCACCCATCTCGGCCACATGGTGCCCGTTTTCATCCGCAAAACCTTCGTCGAACTCCAGCACGTGGGGCGCGGCGACGGAGGTAAAGTGCCACCAGCCGCGGGGCTTTTCGCCGTCGGGCCCGGTCATGAAGTAGGCCACCTTCCCGCCCGGCTTGAAGTCGAACGTCTCGAAAGTTGCCGGCCAGGTGGGTGGGCCCCACCAGCGTTCCAGCTGGCGCGGATCCTCCCAGATCTGCCAGACCCGTTCGACGGCGGCGTCGAACTCGGCCACGATGGTCAAGCTCAGGGCTTCGGTATTCTTGGTGGAACTTACAACAGTCATGGCGATGCCTTTCGTTATCCTTGTGCCAGAATGTCTGCGATCCGCGCGGCTCGCAGGTGCCAGATCGCTTCATACTCATCGAGCAGTCGCTGGGCTTTACCGAGTCCTTCATGGTTTCCTCGCACCAGTTGCTCCCTTCCGCGTTTTTCCTTGCTGACAAGGGACGCGCGTTCCAAGACAGCCACATGTTTCTGAACCGCCGCGAAACTCATGTCATAGAGGGCCGCCAACCCCGACACTGAATAGCTCTCCACGGTGACCCTGCGAACAATGTCACGGCGGGTGGAATCTGCGAACGCCTGAAACAGGCGGTCAATGTCGGTTTCACTCAGCTCATCTACAACCATTTGGTTGTAGGTTACGCCGCTGCGGACAGGGTTGTCAACGGTTTCGCAGTTTATTCTGCCAGCACGCCGGAGGCCGGTGCTGGCGCATCCTGCCTGCCCGGTTCGTCAGCGGGGGAGCACAGGCGGCTAAACTAGAACCCATCATGACTAACGCTGCCTCGATCCCCACTGTCACCGCCGATACTCCTGTACGGGTACGGTTTTGCCCCTCACCGACCGGAACGCCCCACGTGGGGTTGATCCGCACGGCCTTGTTCAACTGGGCCTACGCCCGGCACACCGGCGGGAAGATGGTCTTCCGCATCGAAGACACGGATGCTAAGCGAGACAGTGAGGAAAGCTACCTCCAGCTCCTGGACGCGCTGAAGTGGCTCGGGATGACCTGGGATGAGGGTGTTGAGGTGGGTGGACCTCACGAACCATACCGCCAGTCCCAGCGTGGCGAGAAGTACACCGACGTCGTTGCCAAGCTGGTTGCCGGCGGGCACGCCTACGAGTCCTACTCCACCCCCGAGGAGGTGGAAGATCGCCACAAGGCCGCGGGCCGGGACGTCAAACTTGGCTACGACAACTTTGATCGCGAGCTGACGACTGAGCAGATTGCTGCCTACAAGGCGCAGGGGCGCCAGCCGGCACTGCGCCTGCGCATGCCCGACGCCGATATCACGTTCACAGATTTGGTCCGGGGCGAGATCACCTTTAAGGCAGGATCAGTCCCGGACTACGCCATTGTCCGCCCCAACGGTGCGCCGTTGTACACGCTGGTCAACCCCGTCGATGACGCCCTGATGGGTGTCACCCACGTGCTCCGCGGCGAGGACTTGCTCTCCTCCACACCCCGCCAGATAGCTCTGTACCATGCGCTGTATGAGGTGGGCGTGGCCGAATACCTGCCGCTGTTCGGCCACCTGCCCTACGTCATGGGTGCCGGCAATAAGAAGCTCTCCAAGCGTGACCCCGAGTCCAGCTTGTTCCTGCACCGCGATCGTGGCTTCATTCCCGAAGGCCTGCTGAACTACTTGTCCCTGCTGGGCTGGTCGCTCTCCGCCGATGAAGACATTTTCACCGTGGCCCAGCTCGTGGAGAACTTTGACATCCACGACGTCCTGGGCAACCCGGCACGCTTCGACATCAAAAAGGCCGAGGCCATCAACGGCACGCATGTTCGCATGCTGGAAGCCACAGATTTCCGCAACCGTCTGGTGCCGTACCTGCAGGCTGCCGGCGTGGTGGGGGAAACCCTGAGTGCCCGTGAGCAGGAGATCCTCAGCGAGTCGGCCCCGCTGGTTCAAGAACGCATCACCTTGCTGGGCGAGGCTCCGGAAATGTTGGCGTTCCTGTTCAAGCAGGACGACGCCGTTGACGTCGCCGAGGATGCGCTCAAGGGCCTGCCCGAGAACCTCACGGAGGTCCTTGATGCTGCTCTGGCCGCATTGGAGCCGCTGGAGGACTGGACGGCCGAGTCCATCCAGGGTGCGCTCAAGACAGCCCTGGTGGAGGGGCTTGGGGTTAAGCCGCGCCTGGCGTTTGGTCCGGTCCGTACGGCCTTGTCCGGGCGCCGGATTTCGCCGCCGCTCTTTGAGTCCATGGTGATTTTGGGCAAGGATTCCTCGCTGACCCGCCTCAAGACGTTTCGCGGATAGTCGGCCAACAAAACCGTGACGAACCCCGTTTCGCACAACGCCCCCGGCCCGCAGCTTTTTGCTGTGCCGGTCGGGGGTGTTTTGTTCGATGTTGATGAAACCATTGTTGACCTATACCGGGCTATGAAGGACGCCATGGTGTTTGCCGGTGCCCACTTGCTGCCGGATTTCACGCCCGCGCAGTGGGACGGTTTTGCCGCTTCATATCTGGCGGATCCGCAGAACTACTACGACCGCTATGTGCAGGGCGAAGTCAGTTTTGCCGAGCAGCGCGGGCTGCGCGCACGGGTGGTCTTTGACCAGGTGGGGTTCACAGGCTTTGATGTCCAGGCCGAGCAGCAATGGATTGCTGACTTTGAAGTGGCCCAGCCACGCTCCATCCGCGCCTTTGCCGACGTCGTGCCGCTCCTAGACGCCCTCGATGAGGCGGGCATTCCCTACGGTGCTGTCAGTAATAACGTCTATGACTACCAGCGAGCCAAGCTGGATACGGCCGGCTTGGCGCGCATCCGGGTTCTGGTGGGCATCGACACGGTAAACGTGGCCAAGCCCCAGCCTGAGATCTTCCATGAAGGCTGCCGACAACTGGGCACCGCGCCGGCGGGGACGGTATATGTGGGGGACAATTTCACTGTCGACGCCGTTGGCTCGGCCAAGGCGGGCTTGCTGGGTGTGTGGCTGAACCGGGACGGCAAAGCGGCCCCTGCTATGGCCGAGGCGGACGCTGCTGTGGTGGCGGGAGTTGTGAGTGTTGCAAACCTTGCCGAGATGGGCGCCATGGTGGGGCTGCCCGTGAACACCCGACTGCTGTGATGTACGACTCAGTTAAAACGGCATTCTCGTTTTGGTGTTCAGCAAACTCTCGGGTATAGTTTTATCCCGGCGCGAGAGCCGCTGAAAGACTGGGGAAACCCGCGGATTTCAAGGTAAATCGTGTAGCCATTGGGATATGGTGTAATTGGCAACACATCGGTTTCTGGTACCGACATTCTAGGTTCGAGTCCTGGTATCCCAGCGCTTGCAAAAGCTGCCTTTCATTTGGCGTATTGTGCATTCTTCAGGTAATATTTTGGAGTTCGTTCAGTAAAAATGAATGTACTAGGGCCCCATCGTATAGCGGCCTAGTACGCTGCCCTCTCACGGCGGTAACGCGGGTTCGAATCCCGCTGGGGTCACAAGCAAGGCCGGGAAGCTGAAAAGCTTCCCGGCCTTTTTTGCATGCCCGATCCTTGACATCGGCAGTTTCTTGGTCA
Organism: Arthrobacter sp. TMN-49; assembly: GCF_054511095.1. Lineage (NCBI taxonomy): Bacteria > Bacillati > Actinomycetota > Actinomycetes > Micrococcales > Micrococcaceae > Arthrobacter > Arthrobacter sp. TMN-49. The sequence goes on from NZ_JBTNDH010000002.1 coordinate 56,157, forward strand.
CTTGTTCCCGGGCTGCCGTCGGCCTGGCGGCGTCCCGGGTCTGGCCCAATTCCCAGAGACTATCGATGGCGAGGTCCATGAGTGTCTGCTCGAGGTCCCGTTCGGAAGCCTCGCCCGTGAGCCCCAGGGGTTCAAGGTTGTAGGGATCTTTGGCGACTTGTTGAACAAGTTTCGACTGTTGCGCAGCAAGCTGCTGCGCAATTGGCCCGTTGGTCCAGTCCCCCGGCAAATGTTGTCATGTATTGGAGGTTGCGGGCCGAGAAGCACCTCATGTCCGGGAACTCTGCCCGCAAGGCCTCTGCTAGCCGGGTGTTGACGGCTCGTACGACTTCGGCCCTAGTTGCTCCGACACGTTCCTTGAAATCGGTCAGAAGTCCGCTGTGTCGGGTAGGGCGATGCCGAGGGGATCCACCGGGAGGGCCGCGGAAGTGAACTTCTCCAACGCTCTTGACAGCTCCGGTGCGGGGCAGGCTTTTCGATGTAATGTTTCTCCGTGATGGAGCTTCCGGAGTGGCCCAGCTGGGTGTCGGCGTCATTGGACCCGTATTCCTTGTCGATCATGGCTGCCTCAGTCTTGGCGAGGACATGCTGGGTGAACCACTCATAGCCCGAACCTTCCCAGCCGTCCCGTGGAGAGCTCGCGCAATCGGAGCCCCGACAGTGCAGGGGTAGATCGTGCGGCGATAAGTAACGTGGTTGCCCTCGATGGTTTGCCTGCTGGTTCGGCCGCTGGCTCATATTTCTGCGAACCACAATTCGCTCGGGGCGTTCAAGCGCATGTCCCGTGAAACACCCTCGGGATTGGTGACACTACGCTGTTTGAACCCGAGGCGCGCCAGTTGCCGGTGGCCAATTTTAGGCGGCTGACTTTGGCCCATGTTTCTGTCAGCGTCCCCCAAAACAGGCCGCCAGCGGCTGATTGAATCGTGCAGAGCAACAGTGGTCGCGAGATCGGTAGAGCCGCCCGCAGAGGGGCCCTGAGGGGGACAGTATTTTGCTTTTCTGCGAGTAGTGGCCTGATTCCTGTAGAAAATGGGTCTTCGCGTTTAACCGAAGATCCTGACTAACCACACCAAATACCCAATGAACACGACTCCGGTCGCAATTGTGATTGTTTGCAGGGGAGGCAAACCGTGTCGTCGCGCCATGGGCCAGGTTCCCCATGCCGCACCGCCCACCACGATCAGAACCGAGACTGAGCCGATTATTGTTGCCCAGGATTCCTCGCCGTCGTTCGAAGTCGGGTCGCCAACCCAGATCCCAGCTTCCCACCCAACGCTTGGACACCGAAGCCTAAGAACAGAGCAGGAACTAGCAGCAGTAAAGTGGCACCGGCATAAATGAGCACCAGATAAAGGATTCCAAGCAGCTTCTTGTCCCGAACTGCTGGGATATTGGTTTCAGAATCCATGACCTGAATATTCTCATGACCGTTCGCCAGCTATAGACCACACAGGATGTGTTCATGCCAGATGGAAGACCACCGCCGCGTTGTCGAGCCGAAGCCGCGTGAATTAGTTTGTCTTGATGCTTCTTGGACTCTCCCGTAGTCGTAACCTTGATCGGTCATGGAGGTTTGCCAAATCATCCCTGAGTAGGGCGCTTTACTCTTCATCGACTGAAAGAGTTGAAGTATGAAATCACGCTCGGTTGCCGCCACGACCATCTTGCTTCTACTCGCCGCACCAGGTCTCTCCGGGTGTTCCCTGTTCGATCCACAACGGGACCTCACTCTGCACGACGTCATGAACGCCGAGTACGACGCATCCGATGTCACGACGCAGGTGGAAGACATCACAGGTACGGCGTGTGAATCCCCGCGTGATTGCGTTGAGGCGTACAGCACTGCAGAAGCAGACTATTTCCGGTTTGATACCCGAAAGCGTGCTGAGGAGTATGGGTCTTCAGTGAAAGACGGGTTCGTTGTCAACTACTTCGTCATGGACTTCGAGGGCAAGAATGCCTCAGTGGAGAAACAGCTGTGGGCGATGCAGGCCCTGGCCGGCATGTGGAACGACTACGAGGGAGACTTCCCGGACCGTGGCTAACGTTTGAGGTAGAGGAACCCCCTGTGCAACGCTGGCGTCGGCGCTCAAGCTCGCTTCACGACACGGACAAGGGCGGCGGGGCGGAACGGCTTGCGGGACGCCAGAAACCGTACTCGCCCGCCGGACGACGTCGCTTGGAGCCATTCGGAACAGTAACGGCATATACCAATGCTTAATGAACTAAGCATTGGTATGCTTGGGTCATGTCAATGTTTGAGCAGAACGTGGTCTGGCCATCACTCGGCTATGAAGAGCGGCCCTGGCACAACGTTCAAGACGAGTATGGCTCACGCACGCAAAGACGCCGAGCTGCCGGACCTTACCTGGCGGCGGTGCCCCCATTCATTTCCGGTTTGGAAATCCACATCGATGGCGAACTGCAAGCACTGACTGAAGAAGGAGCCAGTGAACTCGCCCGCTTCGATGCAGAAGTGGGGCAGATCGCAGCACCATTCGCATCCATTCTCTTGCGCACCGAAAGCGCCGCCAGCTCAGAGATTGAGAACCTAACCAGCGGCGCGCGACAGATCGCCTTGGCAGAGCTCGGTGAGCACGCCTCGGAGAATGCGCAGCTGATCGTGGGCAACGTCAGAGCCATGCAAGCAGCTCTCGCACTGTCCGAATCCATTGATGGCCACGCCATCCTGGAAATGCACCGCGCGCTACTCGAGCAAAGCAACCCCGACATCGTCGGCCATTGGCGCGATCAGCAGGTGTGGATCGGAGGAGGGAGCTTCGGGCCCCACGCCGCACAGTTCATCCCGCCCCATCACGAACGAGTCACCGCGCTCATGGACGATCTTGTCGCTTTCACCAGCCGCGTCGACATTCCTGTTCTTGTCCAGACCGCGATTGCCCATGCCCAATTCGAAACAATCCATCCATTTCCCGATGGCAATGGCAGAGTCGGTCGAGCACTTATCCAAGCGATGCTGCGTGGGGGGCAGCTAACGCGCAATGTCGCCGTTCCGGTCTCCGCGGGTTTGCTCCACGACACCGGTCGCTATTTCGATGCGTTCGGTGCCTACAGATCCGGGGACATCGAACCGATAGTCCGCTCCATCGCTGAGGCATCGTTCGCGGCAGTTCACAATGGTCGTATCCTCGTCGACGACCTGGAAACTGTCCAGCTTGAGTGGCGCGACCGCGTTAAGGCAAGACGAGACTCCGCGGCCCACCGGCTCGTGAGCATCCTCCTTCGCCAGCCAGTTATTGACAGCACCTCCGCGGCAACTCAACTCGGTATTTCAGCCGTCAACGCCCAGGTCGCTATCAACCGCCTTGTCGATGCCGGCATCTTGGTCCAAATCTCGAACGGCAGACGCAACCGCATTTGGTTGGCGAAGGATGTTGTGCGGGTTCTTGACGAGTTCGGCGCTCGGGCCAAGAGACGCCGATAGGGGAAAGCTCTGTGCGACCGTCTTTAGTCCAACTGGTATTTCGAGGACGAAAGTAGCATTCAACGATCAATAACCGCACCAGCTACGTTCATTCTCGCGAGGGCTCGTTCACCAGATAGTTGTGAGATGCCAGAAACTGCTTCGGACAGGACGATTGTCTCGAGCCCGAGCTCAATGGAGTTGAGTACCGTTTGTTCAACTCCACCTTCAGCTACGACTCCGGCGTAGAACACCCTAGTGATCTGCAGCCGGGCTAGGAGCTCGGCAAGTCTGGTTCCTTCGAAGGCGTTCTGGCCATGCTTTGTGACTACGGTGTCCATGGACGCTATGGACACTTCCTCGACGAATTTCGTTGAAGAGTTTTCTATGCCACCGTCCGATTGATCCCATGCAAGGTATCGAACATGCACGACTGGGCTACTCGCCCTTCTGAAGTCAGCGGAAATTTTGCTTGCCCGACGCGCAGCAGCTCGTCCGGTTTTCGGTACAAACGACTCAACTATCCACTCTTGGAAATCAATCAGGACTAGCGCAGACCGCGAAGGATCGCGAATCGCTGGAGTTGCGTCTGTGGTCTCATTGACATTGAATGACAGTATACTCATATGAATCAGTGTACTGATATTAAGTGGATTCGAGAGAGGAACGATCGTGATTGAGCGAGAATTGGCGAGAACTGGTGAGCTTGTGGGGGCCGTGGGCCTTGGCTGCATGGGTATGAGCTGGGGATACCAGGAATCACAGCGGGATGATGCCGTGTCCATTGGTGTCATTCGTACCGCTGTTGATGCCGGGGTGACCGTGATCGACACTGCGGATATCTACGGCGATGGTCACAACGAAGAACTTGTCGGAAAGGCGCTCACGGGCATTAGAGGCGATGTCTTTCTTGCCACGAAAGGTGGTCTAGTCGTAGATGATCTCGGATCGCGGGCTATGCATCGGGACGCAAGTCCCGCGTATATGCAGGGCGCGGTCGACGCTAGTCTCAATCGCCTGGGCGTGGATCATATTGACCTCTACTATTTGCACCGGGTCGATGATCATGTGCCGCTGGAAGAGACGTGGGCTGCCCTGGCCGAAATCGTGCAACAGGGAAAGATTCGGTATCTGGGCCTCTCTGAAGTCTCAGTTGCGCAGGCGAGACTCGCCCAATCGATCCATCCCGTGACGGCAATCCAGTCAGAAATGTCCTTGTGGACCCGTGACGCGCTGACAGTCGCGCCGGGCTCTGATCAGGGTCTTCTGAGCTGGACATCAAGCAACGGCACAGCTTTTGTTCCTTTTGCTCCGTTGGGTCGCGGATACCTGACTGGCGACATTGGCTCAAATACGTCATTCGAATCCTCGGACTTTCGATCGTTCAATCCGAGGTTCTCAGACAAGGCCCGCAAAGCGAACGAAACCATCCTTGACGTTGTCCGCGCTGTCGCAATACGGCGAGAGGTGACTCCGGCTCAGGTATCTATCGCTTGGGCCCTGACCCAATCCGAGAATGTCATCCCCATCCCGGGAACCAAATCCGTCACACATTTACACGACAATGTTGACGCAGCATCGCTGATCTTGACTGCAAGCGATCTTTATGAACTTGACTCCATTCCACCGGCCAGCGGAACACGTTACTAATCAACACAGGGGCTCCCTGACTGTCCTAACGGACACGTACCCCGCGCGCGGCTAACGCTTGTCGCGGCCTGTCCTGCAGTGCTCATTCTGCCGGCCTCCCTCATCGGAACTTCCGTCGCTGTTCCCCAAATTAACGCGGATTTCGAGCCCAGTCTCGTCGCACTCCAATGGGTTGTTAATTCATACAATCTGATGTTTGCCTGCTTCATACTTGTCTGCGGTTCACTGGCCGACGTCCTCGGCCGCAAACGGATCTTCGTCGCCGGGACAGTGCTCTTTGGAGCATGTTCGCTTGTCGGTGCTTTCTCGCAAGGCATTCTGACTCTCGATGTCGCGCGCGGGCTCTCAGGCATCGGAGCCGCTGCGATGATGACAGGAGGAAGCGCGCTCATTGCCAACACCTTCAGTGGACCAAAACTTGCCAAGGCGTTCGCGATCTTCGGGTCTTCTGCTGGCGCCGGTCTCGCTTTGGGGCCCTCGCTGTCGGGGTTCCTTGTCGGTATCTTCAACTGGAGGGCAGTCTTTCTCGCCTATCTCGTTGTAGCGGTTGTGATCTTACTTCTGGCTTTCGCTGTCAAGGACCGTGGCGCTGCCGCATCCGGTGCCCGGGTCGATTGGGCCGGAACTTTCACCTTCACCCCGGCTCTGTTTACGTTTGTTTTTGGTGTGATGCAGGGGCCTCAGCTTGGCTGGGGCAGCCCCGTGGTCATCGGGTTTATAGTCGCTACAATCATTCTTGGCGTGCTCTTCGTGGTGGTTGAACCTCGCGCCAAATACCCCATGTTCGACGTGGATCTTTTCCGCCAACCGAAATTCTTCACTCTTTGCATGATCCCTGTCGCCCTAGCGTTTGGGTTCGTTGCGCTGCTTGTCTACTTGCCGATCTATTTCACTGCGAGCTACGGGATGAGTCCTGGAACCGTCGGAATCGTCATAGTCCTGATGACAATCCCGGTAATATTCGTTCCCCTCATCTCGGGGTGGTTACTGTCCTGTGGTGCCAGCGCACGCTGGCTACTGATTACTTCCCTTCTCCTCGTTGCCCTAGGAGCGGCGCTTCTCACGGTGATTGGACCTGAAACCCCTATCTGGGCGATCGCGCCCGCACTCCTCCTCATTGGTGCTGGCATGGGGCTCTCAGCGGGCATTCTTGATGGTGCAGCCGTCGGATCAGTTGAACCACACCGCGCCGGCATGGCAGCGGGGATGTTCAACACAAATCGTTTGGCGGGCGAGACCATCGCGATCGCGTTCGTGGGTACGCTTCTCGTCGCAATCAACATAGCTGGGGCGATTGCTACCTTGGTTATGATGCGCAACCGTACTCAAGAATTGATCGGTGATGCCACCGCCAGAAACCTAGAAGTGCCCGCTTAGGAAGCCGTGCAATGATGACGAAACGAGCAGACAGCAAACCGCATACGGCCGGGAGTTTTCAATTCTTGATGCTTCTGCGCCCACCCCGACCGAGCCGCCCGGAGATTCAGCGCTCATACGTCGCTATGGTGGCGCAATGCCAGATCCTTAGGCGGTGGCCCAAGACGCAGGTCCATGCCCTATCCTTGCGATAAAGCAGAACACTACTTCGTTACAGGATATTGATACTCATGAGCAGCTTGGGAAAAGAGCAACTTGAAGTCGATGTGGCAGGCAGAATCGGCCACCTCATCAAACGGGTCGAGCAGGTACTCATGGCCGAAAAGGCCCACGTCCTACGCGGATTTGACCTGACCGTTCCGCAGTACGTGACCATGATGGCCCTTCACTACGTGCCGAGCCAATCGGCAGCCCAACTTGCACGCGCAGCACTCGTTACCCCACAAACCATGTCGACAATTTTGGGCAACTTGGAAGGAAAAGGCCTCGCTCGCCGCGTCCCATCGGCAATCCACGCCAAGGTGCTTGTCACAGACCTAACACCTACCGGACGCTCCTTGGTGAAGAAGGCCGACAAATACGTCCTAGAAGTAGAAAATCAGCTCAAAAACGCCTTCACCGACACAGAATTCAAACAACTACAGTCACTGCTGGTACGAGCTGAGTCTGTCATCACTACCGCACTTGACGAACAAAAATCATCAAAACGTGAAGCGAAGATTTATTAGGGAACCGGAAATCTCCGAACATAGGCCGGTAAGGAAGCGCCAAGAGTATGGCGAACACACATCCCGTAGTGGGAACCGTCTGCGGGACGGAATAGAGTATCGGTGTGCAGCGTGATGAGCGGTACGGCGAAACGTCCCCAATGCCACCGTCAGATGGTTTTAGCTGCTGGACCGTGCGGTTCGCAGGGCAAGAAGCCATTTGTCCCATGCCGGGCGCAGCAGCGTGGCCAGGGCTTCGTAGCCGGCCGCTCCGGGATGGGCACCGTCGCCGTCGCGCACCTCGCGCCGCCAAACGCCATGGCCCTGCAGCTGCCGTACGACACTGAAATAGGGCACGGACTGGCGGTCGCATTCGACCGCCATTGAGGCATCGAGGGCAACGATGCGTTCGTTGTGCCGTTCGTCGTCGACTGCTGGGGGGCCGGCCATCATGACGGACCACCTCGCCTCATTCAGCTGCTGAAGCAAGATGCGCAGATTCGTCACCGTGTCATCGGCCGCCACCCTTGATATGCCGGATTCGAACATAGTGTCGTTGACGCCGAAGGACAACACGACTCCAGCGTGGCTTCCAGAAGGCAATCTGGGTGTGCATTCCGCTTGGAAGCGGCGGAGGATGTCGGCGCTGGTGTCGCGTCGAATTCCTAGGTTGTACGAGGTCAGAGCCTGTTCTGGTGCATGGCTGTGTGCTGCCAGGCGTCCGGCCCAGCCTAAGTGACGTGAATCGCCGACTCCGGCCACGAACGAGTCGCCGATAAAGCAGACACGCACATCCGGTTCCGGCGGCTTCCTGCCATCCAATGTATTCGCCTGGGACGCCTTCATGACTTCAGGCCTTCCACATGTTCACGACCACGCACGTATTCGGTGATGCCGACCCCGAGGAGTTGCCCCTGTTCCCGGAGACTGTTGAGCACTGCGATCAAGGTCGGGATATCAAGCCCCTCGGGTTCGGGGACAGCCACTGCCGGCCACACCTTTGGGTCCAGGACGTCCAGATGCAGGTGCACGTAAAGCGGCGCGACTTCCGGTAGCCACCGGTCCAGGAGCTGTTCCAGGAGGCCTGGTTCGTTTTGCAGTTGCCCGGGGGCAAGTAGTGGCAGTCCGTGGGCTTCGACGAACGCCTGTTCGGGTGGGTCTATGGAGCGGGTGCCCAGAAGTGCGCATCGTTGCGGTGACAAGGTGGTAGACGGCACCAGACGCCGGTGGCCGTCACCGAAGAGTGTGCGCAGCGGCATGCCGTGGGCGTGCCCGCTGGGGCTGGACTCCGGGGTGTTCAGGTCTGCGCGGGCGTCGATCCACACCACTCGTAGCTCCGGATGGATCGAGGGCAGGTACGACACGGAGGCCACTTCCACGGTGCAGTCTCCGCCGAGGGTCACCAGGCTGCGGGGGCCAAGGTCCTGCAAAAGGTCCGCCGCCGCGACCATGTGCGCCTCGACGGCATTGAGGTTCTCGACCAATGAGTTGTCCCCGCCGTTATAGGGCTCATCGAGGGTTCCAAGAGCCGGATCCGCGACGTGCCGTTTGGTCGAAGGCGCGAGCATCTCGGCCAGACGAGAGGCACCCTCCGCAATTCCAGGATCGCCGCTGCCCTGCCACAACGGCACCACCAGTTGAAGGTCCCAATCGGTCACCACAACCCCCACCTCATCTGTTGCAACCGGTTTCGGTTGCTCCCATGCTAGGGCAGTGTCCGATATTGACTGAATTCGGGAGTACGCAAGCGACGGACTAAGTCCCTTGCGAACACTGATTCGCCGTTCGCAAGGGGAACATTGAGCGGGCATTCTACTTGCGGGTCATCCGCGCTGAGAACGGTGCCCGAAGGATCTTCGTCCACAGTGACCGGCGGTGTGCAGAGTTTGGAGAGGAACTGTAGTCGTTTTCTGCGCGATCTAGGCTTTCTTCGATAAGCGCATCATGCATGGGCCGGAAGAAGAGTGGCCAGGTAAGTTTCGCCGTTCCGCTTGGCACCATAGAAAGCTCGTGCCGGAGCATCGTTGTATTGCCTGCAAGGCTGATGGCAGTGAACGAGTGGTGACCGTTGAAGCCCGATGGGCCGGTGAACTGAAACTCGATCCGTCGGCCGGGTTCGTACGCAGTTACGAAATAGCGCACAGGCCCATGCCCTCCCGCAGCGCCTATGTTGAGCGGCCCATCAAAGCGCATGGCTGGCCACTCGTGCCGGGGCCACAGCCGATCGTTCTTGCTCGCAAGCGAGTCAATGAGCAGTCCTACTTCGCTAGCGGGGGCCGCAGTTTCGCGCTGATGAGTGTTGTAGACCATATGGCAAGGGTAACTTTGATCCGCACCCGGCCCGATTCGGCTCAACCTCGCGAAAGAGTGTCCCCTAAGCCGGACCCCCATCGGTCAAACTACTCTCTGACCTGCGCCTTCACCGCACTTGAATTTTTGGATATCGCATAAGACCCGCCGCAAAAAAGCCCGGGGGAGCGGGCCCTATGCGGGACACCTTTGGCCCAAACGTGTCGTTGTTCTACGCCCTCCATATGCCAACGAAAACTCCGTGTTCCCGCAGCACCTCGGGGTTTTGACTAATGTTGGAAACTACTACAAACGCCACACTCCGAAGAAGAAGACAGGGGTTCGAATCTCCCTGGCTCCACTCAGGAGGAAGCGCCTCTGTCGTGGTCAAATACATGCCAGTGGAGCCTCTTGACTGGATGCTGGGGAGCCGCGTGGGTGACCTGCATTGACCATCGCCACAGCTGCGGCACCTCGCGGCAAATCACTCCAGAATGCGGCCCTCAGCCAGATGACTGAGTGCCAGTCGGTGTGAGGCTGCTCCCCTGCGGCTCCTGCAGTCATCACGCCCACACCTGGAGTTGCGACGCCGGCCTCAAGCACATCTGCAACGTCGGTGGAAACCTAGCCCGCGGTATACGCGAAGGCACCCGCTTACCAGTTCGTTTCCTTGGGCAACGCCACCGCGACCTTATGATCGTCCTGCCGGATGGGAGCAACGTAGATGATGCGATGGGGCACAGCGTTGCAGCATCGTGCTGCGGAACTGCACAACGCAAGCATCGACGTCGTCGACAAATCACAGCGGGCACCATTGACCCTAGTATCGATGTCCTTGGACTTGCCACCGAAGTTCGTCCGTGGTGGCGTCCAAGCGTCCCGGCCTTTTGCGTTCCCGCTGATATATGGCACACACAGCCCCCGAAGGATGCTGTTGGCGCCAGACACTCAGGAAACGTTCAGATTCCTTTCCTAGGGTTGAAAGTGTTCTAGTTGGATTCGAGTTGAAGGAGGACCTCATGGGTCTCGGAGATAAGATCAGCAACAAAGCTCAGGAAGCTGCCGGCAAGGCGAAGGAAACCCTGGGCGACGCAACGAACAATGAGAAGCTTCAGGCCGAGGGTGTTGCCGAACAAGCCGCAGCCAAGGCAAAGCAAGCCGGCGAGCATGTCAAAGACGCCGCGAAGGACACCTTCGGCAAGTAGCTAGTGCAGTCCTGGGAGGCCCCGCCGTGAGCTACGGCGGGGCTTCTTTGCTGTATTATTGCTCATTTGCGCCCCGCAATAGCTTTCACTGGAGCGTTCTGCTGGCATGATGAAACTGTGAACCCCACCGATGCAGTGCCGCCACGGTCCATTCCGCCAGAGGATGGTCACGCAGCTTCCCCAGCGCAAGACTCCGCGGTTTCCCTGCTGGAAAGCGTGCGATCCGAACTGGCAGCCCTTGACCTTCCGTTGGCGTTGCCGGGGGTGGACAGCGCCCGTGCCACGGCAGCGGCCGCGCTTGGCCAGCTCGATGACTACATTTTGCCGCGGTGGAAGAGTTTGGAGGCCCCACTGCTGGCAGTCGTTGGCGGTTCCACGGGGGCCGGAAAGTCTACGCTTGTCAACGCCCTGGTGGGGCATCCGGTGACGCGTTCTGGCGCCATCAGGCCCACCACGCGCCAGCCAATTCTGTTCCACAACCCGGCCGACGCGCCCTGGTTCACCTCCGCGCGGGTACTGCCCACCTTGCACAGGGTCCGCGGGGAGTCTGCACAAGGTAACACGCCCGCAACACGTGCGGGCGTGGAGCCGGATGCCTCAGCCATGACGTCCCTGGTTCTCATGGCTGACCCGGCCGTGCCAACGGGTGTGGCACTTTTGGACGCACCGGACGTGGACTCCATCTCAGATGACAACAGGCACCTGGCCGGGCAGTTGCTGGCGGCCGCGGACTTGTGGCTCTTTGTCACAACCGCCAATAGGTACGCGGACGCGGTGCCGTGGAAACTCCTCCTTGATGCCGCCTCCCGGGATATCACCGTCGCCATCATTTTGGACCGGGTCCCGCCCGGCGCTGAGCAGGAAATTGCCGCGGACCTGCAAGCCATGTTGGAACGCGAGGGCCTGGCCAGTGCGCAGCTCTTTGTGGTCCCGGAAATGACCCTTGACGCCTTGGGGATGCTGCCCGCTGCCGCTGTTGCCCCCATCAATAGGTGGCTGGCCACCATCAGTGAGGACTCGGCTGGCCGGGCGGAGATTGTGCGCAGGACCCTGAACGGTGCCGTCCGCTCACTCTCCGGGCGCCTGGATGTACTCTCCGGGGCGGTCCTGGACCAGCACGTGGCCGGCCAGCAACTGGCACAGGACGTCCGCGCTGCTTTCGACGACGCCGCCGCACGCATCAGCAAGGCCACCAGCGACGGGACCCTGCTGCGCGGGGAGGTCCTGGCCAGGTGGCAGGACTTTGTGGGCACGGGTGACTTCTTCAGAGCCTTGGAAAATGGCATTGGCCGTCTGCGGGACAGGGTGGGTGCCTTCTTCAAGGGCCAGCCGCCACCCGCCGTCAAGGTGGAAGTCGCCATTGAAACCGGCTTGCAGGCAGTCATTGTGGACCAGGCGGCCCGCGCCGCAGAGGACGCCGATCAACGCTGGCGGGCTGATCCGGCCGGTCGGCAACTCCTTGGCATGGATGACCTCTCAGCCCTCGACGCCGACTTCCCGGCCCAGGTGGCCGATGAAATCCGGGCCTGGCAAGGCCAGGTCCTGGCGTTGATTAGGGCAGAAGGCGCAGCCAAACGTTCACAGGCCAGATGGATGTCCTTTGGCGTCAACGGGCTGGGGGTGGCCTTGATGGTGGTTGTTTTTTCCTTTACGGGGGGACTGACTGGAGCCGAGGTGGGCATCGCAGGAGGCACCGCCGTCGTCGGTCAAAAAGTCTTGGAAGCCATTTTTGGTGAGGATGCTGTGCGCCGTCTGGCGAAGGAAGCTAAACGCTCCCTGGATGCCCGCTGCGCCAGTCTGCTGGAGCGGCAGCAGGACCTGTTCCTGAGCAGACTGGGACCCGTCCGGGGTGCCACCGATCCGCGGGTGCTTGGGCTGGCTGGTTTGGTCACCCACGTGGCTGCCTTGGGCGGGGCGGGGGAGCGCGCATGAGCCGGCATCGCCAGGCACGGGCCGAGTCCACGCTGTCCCGACAACTTGCGGCGCTCAACGAGGCGCGGGAGTTGGGCCAGGGCCGCCTGGAGGAGTCAGATCTGGAGCAACTTTTCGGGGTGTTGGAACGGGCCAGTTCGCGCCGTTCGTTGAGCGCCGACCACACGGTGGTGGGCTTCTTTGGCGCCACCGGCAGCGGGAAGTCGTCCCTTTTCAACGCGGTGGCGGGCACGGATGCCGCGCGGGTAGCCGTGCGCCGGCCCACCACGAGTGAGCCGCTGGCCATGGTGTGGGGGCCCGAAGGCAGCGCGCCCCTGCTCGATTGGCTTGAGGTTGCCGACCGCCGCGAGGGTGCCCCCGTGCCGTCTCTCGTGGACGACGCCGGGGGGCTGGTCCTGCTCGATCTGCCGGATTTCGATTCGGTCCAGTTGCGCAACCGCGAGATCGTGGAGCGCCTGGCCGGGCAGGTGGACGTTTTGGTGTGGGTGGTGGACCCGCAGAAATACGCCGATGCGGCCATCCACAACGAGTTCATCAGACCCTTCTCGGCCCACGCCGCCGTGACGCTGGTGGTGTTGAACCAGGTGGATAAGTTGGCCCCGCACGAGGTCAAGCCTGTGCTGGCATCGCTGACCGCCATCCTTGACAGCGACGGCCTGGGCACGGTGAAGGTGCAGGCGGTCTCGGCCGTGAGCGCCGTTGGGGTGCCGGAACTGCGCCAACGCATCGCCACGGTGGTGAAGGCCAAAGCGGCCCAAAACGCCCGCCTGGCCGCGGACGTGGCGGTGGCGGCAGAAAAGTTGGCCCAGGCAGCAGGTGGCGGTGACGCCGCCGGTGTGCACCAACAGGACAGAAAGCAGCTGGCGGCAGGGCTGGCCGGGGCGGTGCACCTGGAATCCATTGCCCGGGCAGTGCGCACGTCCTACAGCTTGGACGCCAGCAAGCGTACCGGGTGGCCCGCGACGCGGTGGCTGACTCGATTCCGCAGGGACCCGCTGCGGCGACTGAGTTTGCGGCGCACGGATGCCCCCGAGGTGAACAGGACGTCCCTGCCGCCCGCGGGTGCCGCCGAGCTGGCCCGGATCGATTCATCCGTGCGCGACTTCGCCGACGCTGCCAGCACCGGCGCTTCCGGGCCGTGGCGTGCCGCCATTCGGACAGCTGCCCGCAGCAACCTTCAGGAACTTCCCGACGCCCTCGACCAGGCCGTGGCCAGCACCGATTTGAAGGCCAACGCCCGCCCCTGGTGGTGGCAGGTGTTTTCGGTGATTCAGTGGCTGGCGCTGCTGGTGGCCGTGTCCGGACTGCTGTGGCTGGGCGCCGTGGCAGCCTTGGGTTACTTCCAGTTTCCGGTGCCGGAAACCCCGAAAGTTGAGGGCTGGGCCGTGCCCACCCTGATGGTTCTGACGGGTGTTGTGCTGGGTATCTTCCTTGCCATCACCAGCAAGTTCATGGCACTGGCCGGGGGCAAGAGGCGGGCCGCGCTGGCTCGACGGCGCCTGAGCGACAGTGTTGCCAGCGTGTCCCAAACACTGGTGGAGGAACCCACCGAGGCCGAGATTGCGCGCTACCGGGCGTTTCAGGAAGCGTTGGCGGCAGCCCGCTAGCCCATCGCCTCGCAGCACTTGAGCAGCGTGCGCAGGTTCCGGGTCGTCGTCGTACTTTTATAGCGCGGCCTAGCCGTCAGCTTACTAAAGGGGCTGGCCAGGGTGCTGCCGGTTTCGGCCAGCCACGCCAGCGCTTCGGGGCTCAGCCGGGCAAGTTCGAGCTCGGGAATCTCGCTGCCGCGGGTGGCAAGTTCGTCCAGGACGGCGGGGTCGTTGGAGAGTGTCACGTAGCTGTGCTGGGAGCTGTCATCGGCCGGGTAGGGGCACACGTCGATGATTTCCTGAAGCGTCTCCCGCTCCAGCACCACCACCCAGGCATCGTAGCCAAAGGAGTCGCGCAGAAGCTTTTCCACGGCGGTTTTCAACGCCCCGGCGGCCATGTTTGTGGAGCACACAACATTGCCCGAGGCCAGCAGTGTTTTGACCCGGGACACGGGGAGCGTGGCCAAGGCTGTGCGGAGTTCCGCCATTTTGACGTTAATGCCGCCAACATTGATCCCGCGCAGGAACACAGCGTAATTGGTCATGTAAGAACACTACTCCGGGCGGATTACTGCCGTGCGCCCATGACGATCAGGGAGCGCTCTTGCGCAGCGCCTCAGTCAGGATGCGGGAGGCGTTGCAGACAATTTCTGCGTGCAAACGGCCGGGCTGACGAGTCAGCCGTTCGATGGGTCCGGAGATGGAGACGGCCGCAATGACGCGACCGGACGGACCGCGCACGGGGGCCGATACCGAGGCGACCCCGGGCTCACGTTCGCCCAGGCTCTGACCCCACCCGCGCCGTCGCACACCAGCTAACACGGTTGGCGTAAAACGGGCGTTGTGCAGGCCCTCGAGCAGGCGCTCGTGGTCCTCCCACGCCAGCAGCACCTGCGCCGCGGAGCCAGCCTTCATGGTGAGCTGGGTGCCCACCGGAATAGTGTCGCGCAAACCAATGGGGCGCTCTGCCGAGGCGACGCATACGCGCGAATCGCCCTGGCGGCGGAAAATCTGGGCGCTCTCACCCGTGGAGTCACGCAATTGCAACAAAACAGGTCCTGCTGCGGCAATGAGCCTGTCCTCACCGGCAGCCGACGCCAGTTCAACGAGCCTGCTGCCGAGCACAAATCTGCCCTGCATGTCCCGGCTCACGAGCCTGTGATGTACCAAGGCTAGTGCCAACCTATGCACAGTAGGCCGGGCCAAACCGGTGGCTGCCACAAGCTGAGCCAGGGTTGTGGGGCCGGCTTCCAATGCGTCGAGCACAAGAGCCGCTTTATCGATGACGCCAACGCCACTAGAATTGTCCATGTAATGATATTGACGTCTCATTATGTGAGATGCAAATCGAAGGATTGGCTTCCGCCCGGATCTGGCTGGAACAGTGGGGATATACAAGCCACAGAACACTCTCGGGGAGCCCTTCACATTCTATGTGAATGCGGGGCTAGCTAAGAGGAGTTCAACAAATGAAGGGAGCTGCTGTGAGCGAGTCAACCACTCCCCACGCAGTGGACGAAACAGCAGTGGACGGTGCAGCCGTTGCTGACACAGTTGCACCGCGCAGAGTTGCCAAGACGCTGGCTGAAAAAGTTTGGCGCGATCACGTTGTCCGTCAGGGCCAGGGCGAGGGCGACGCTGCCCAGCCGGACCTTTTGTACATCGACCTTCACCTGATCCACGAAGTCACCTCACCCCAGGCTTTCGAAGGCCTGCGCCTGGCTGGCCGGCCGCTGCGCCGCCCAGACCTGACCATCGCCACCGAGGATCACAACACGCCCACGCTGGCCATCGACAAGCCGATCGCCGATCTGACGAGCCGCACCCAGATCCAAACGTTGCGCAACAACTGCGCCGAATTTGGTGTCCGCCTGCACTCCCTCGGCGACGCCGAACAGGGCATCGTTCACGTGGTGGGCCCGCAGCTGGGACTGACCCAGCCCGGTATGACAGTTGTTTGCGGTGACTCACACACCTCAACGCACGGTGCCGTGGGCGCCTTGGCGTTCGGCATCGGCACGTCCGAGGTTGAACACGTCATGGCAACCCAGACGCTGCCGTTGAAGCCGTTCAAGACCATGGCCATCAATGTTGAGGGAACCCTGCGTCCGGGCGTGACCTCCAAGGACATCATCTTGGCCATCATCGCCAAGATTGGCACCGGTGGCGGCCAGGGCTACGTGCTCGAATACCGCGGCTCAGCCATCCGGTCCCTGTCCATGGATGCCCGCATGACCGTCTGCAACATGTCCATCGAAGCCGGTGCCCGCGCCGGCATGATCGCTCCGGATGAGATCACCTTCGAATACCTCAAGGGCCGCGCGCACGCTCCCGTGGGTGCTGATTGGGACACGGCCGTTGAGTACTGGAAGTCCTTGAGTACCGAGGATGACGCAACATTCGACGCCGAGGTCTTCCTTGACGCCACCACGCTTGACCCGTTCGTCACCTGGGGTACCAACCCGGGCCAGGGTGTCTCCTTAAGCGACACGGTGCCCTTCCCCGAAGACTTTGGCGATGAAAACGCCAAGGCGGCAGCCGAACGTGCCCTGACCTACATGGACTTGGTTGCCGGCACACCCATGAAGGACATTCGTGTTGACACAGTGTTCCTGGGCTCGTGCACCAACTCCCGCATCGAAGATCTGCGCGCCGCAGCGGACATCATCCGTGGCCGTGAAAAAGACCCCAACATTCGCATGCTGGTGGTGCCGGGCTCCGCTCGCGTCCGGCTGGAAGCCGAGGCCGAGGGGCTGGATCAGGTCTTCAAGGACTTTGGTGCTGAATGGCGATTTGCCGGTTGCTCCATGTGCCTGGGCATGAACCCGGACCAGTTGGAGCCGGGGGAGCGTTGCGCTTCCACATCCAACCGCAACTTTGAGGGCCGTCAGGGCAAGGGTGGCCGCACACACCTGGTTTCTCCGGTTGTGGCAGCCGCTACAGCCGTTCGCGGAACTCTTAGTGCGCCGTCGGACCTCATCCCCGTTTCCGCAAGCACCGTAGCGTAAGGAGCTAACACCATGGAAAAGTTCTCCACCCACACTGGCATTGGTGTCCCGCTGCGTCAAAGCAATGTGGACACGGATCAGATCATCCCCGCCGTCTACCTCAAGCGGATCACCCGCACAGGCTTTGAGGATGCGTTGTTCTCCAGCTGGCGCAAGGACCCGGAATTCATCTTGAACAAGGAACCGTTCAACGCCGGGTCCGTCCTGGTGGCCGGCGCCGATTTTGGCACGGGATCCTCACGTGAACACGCCGTTTGGGCGTTGAAGGATTACGGGTTCAAGGCCGTGTTGTGCTCCCGTTTTGCCGATATCTTCCGCGGCAACTCAGGCAAGCAGGGCCTGGTGGCCGCCGAGGTTGCCCAAGATGACATCGAGCTGATCTGGAAGGTTTTGGAGAATGCTCCGGGCACCGAGATCACCGTTGACTTGGTGGGCAAGATGGTCACGGCCGGCACAGTTGTTGCGCCGTTCCAGATTGACGACTACACCCGTTGGCGCCTGCTCGAAGGCCTGGATGACATTGGTCTGACGCTGCGCAACGAAGCCGACATCACGGCGTTCGAGGCCACCCGTCCCTCAATCAAACCCACCACGCTGCCGGCGAAGTTCTAACTCTCGCTGCGCCAGTTGCCGCCTAGAAGCCGGCCAGCCCATGAGAGGGCGGGCCGGCTGTTGCGTGCACTGAGCTGTTTTGCGCGGAATTGGCGATGCGCCGGTGCCCCAAAAACTGCCGCGAGGCCGTTACGGACATTCGATGCTGGTCCACCTGGGGCGAATGTCTGTAACGGCCCCCGCACCTCCCGGGAAGGTCCGAAGCGACAACGAATGACCACTTCGGCCCCCGCTGAGCAGCTACTGTGAGGGCAAACCAGCTTCGTGCAACAAGGCGACGAGCCGTCGTGGGTCCCTGAGATCCGCCCAGACCCACCTAACTACGTTGTACCCCTGGGCGCGCAGACGGTTTTCACGATTCTTCTCCTCGACCACCACGTCGGAGGGAGTCTTGCCGTTCAAGTATTTTTGCGCGGAGTACTTTTCGTACCCGTCGAATTCGCCCAGAGTCTTGTATTCTTCCCAGTCAAAGTCCGGGAGGCCGATCAGCCCGCGATTATCCCGAAACGGAACCTGCAAAACGGGCGTTGGGAACCCGTTTTGGATCATGATGGCCCTGCTGAGGGATTCCCCCGCGGACTGCGAGAGCCCGTTGGCCACCTCCAGCACCCTTCCGACACGGCCACGCTGTGCGCTGTTGGGCAGCAGCAAGGCTGAACCGCGGACATCGTCCACCATGAAGACCAGCGGTACGTTGGGTGGGGACCCCGGCAGGATCTTGCGCTGCAGGAGCTTGTCCATGGCTGGCAGGGACTGGGCCAGGGGCAGTCTGACGGCCAAGTCCCTGACGGTCTGCACGGGAGGTGTCACCAGCAATCCAAACATTTCCCATGGAGCGGGGTCGCCGTCAATGGCGTTGATGCGGCGCACGCCATGGCTGCTCTGGCCGCCACTTGTGCCCACAGCAATCACCGTTTGCACCTCCCTCGGAATGCTGATGAGTGGGAGTCCCATAATCTGGGCCGCAGACTCCCGGGCAAAGATGGGCCGGCCTGCAGCGAGTTCATGGATGGCCTGTATTCGGATGCGGTATTTTTCCCACGGTTTCAGGGACTCCCAAAAATGAACCGGCAGATAAAGTCCCCGGCGGATACGAACAAGTTCCCCGGAAGCGGCGAGTCGTGAAAGCCTGCGGGCCGCATGTTCATCGACGAACTTGCTCCCCGGTTTTATGAATGGGGGTACTTGGAACGGTGTCATGCTCCCATGGTGTGGCTTGCCGGGCCCCGACGGCGGCTACCCTGCCCCGATTGTGGACAACCCCGGTCCCAAAGATGGGTGTGGGGGAATATAGCCAGTTGGGCGGACCCATATTTGTGCCGGATGCGAGGCACGGAGGCCGTTACGGACATTCGATGCTGGTCGACCAGCATCGAATGTCCGGAACGGCCTCCGCCGCGCTTGAAGGGAGCCGGAACGGGGGCGAATGTCCGTAACGGCCTCCGGCGCGCCCACTCCGTGCGGCCAGGGCGGGGGTGAAGATTCGCGCGGCAGAGGCGCCAGAGTCGGCACCGCAGGCGCTACCGCAGGCGTTACCGGTCACAGCCGCGCGGATGCATTTCAGCATCTAGAGAGGGAGAAACTATGCTTGACGCAGGCCCAAGCAGGTACAGGGTGCGTAGGTGAAACAAAGGATTAGGTGACGATGAGCAGAATTCTGACGGTACGTGGTGGTGTTCCGCTCAAGGGACGCGTCCAGGTGCGCGGCGCCAAGAACTTGGTTCCCAAGGCCATGGTGGCAGCACTTTTGGGCAGCACACCATCGACTTTGCGCAATGTCCCCGAGATCAAGGACGTGGAAGTAGTCACGTCCCTGCTGCAGTTGCACGGCGTGACAGTGGTCAAGGATCCTGCCACGGGCGACCTCACCATGGACCCGGCCTATACGAAGAAGGCCAACAGCGCCGAGATCAACACGCACGCCGGTGATTCACGCATCCCCATTTTGCTGTGCGGGCCGTTGATTCACTCCATTGGTCATGCCTTCATTCCGGATCTGGGTGGCTGCAAGATCGGCGACCGGCCCATCGACTACCACCTGGAAGTGCTGCGCAAGTTCGGCGCCGTGGTGGAGAAGACAGGTGGGGGAATCTCCATCACAGCCCCGCTGGGCCTCAAAGGCACCAAAATCAGCCTGCCGTATCCGAGCGTCGGGGCCACCGAGCAAGTTCTGCTTTCCGCCACGCGTGCCGAGGGTATCACCGAGCTCAGCGGCGCAGCCACGGAGCCGGAAATCATTGACCTCATAGCGATCCTGCAAAAAATGGGCGCCATCATTTCGGTGCAGACAGACAGGACCATCCGCATTGAAGGCGTCGACGAGCTGACAGGTTACGACCACACGGCCCTGCCGGACCGCAACGAGTCGGCGTCCTGGGCGTCGGCGGCGTTGGTCACCGGCGGCGACATTTATGTAGAAGGCGCCAGCCAGCGGGACATGATGACGTTCGTCAACACCTTCCGCAAGATCGGTGGCGGCATGGACATCCACGACGACGGCATCCGCTTCTTCCACAAGGGCGGCAGCTTGAAGCCGTTGGTCATGGAAACCGACGTCCACCCCGGCTTCATGACGGACTGGCAGCAGCCCCTGGTGGTGGCCCTCACCCAGGCCGAAGGCGTCTCCATTGTGCACGAGACAGTGTATGAGAACCGCTTTGGCTTCACCGAGGCGCTCACCCGCATGGGCGCCAACATCCAGCTGCACCGCGAATGCCTGGGCAGCATCCCGTGCCGCTTTGGGCAGCGCAACTTCATTCACTCCGCAGTGATCTCCGGACCCACACCCTTGAAGGGGACAAAGATCAATGTCCCCGATCTGCGCGGCGGGTTCAGCCATATGATCGCCGCGTTGGCAGCCCAAGGGACCTCCACGGTGACCGGCATCGACGTCATCAGCCGCGGCTATGAGCGCTTCACCTCCAAACTGGACGGCCTTGGCGCCGACTTTGATGTGCACGATTCCACCCGGACTTTGAGGTAGCACCAGTGACCACTGACCTTCCGCGCCAGGGCAAGCCAGCACACAGGCGCCCCTTCAAGCCGCGCAGCATGAAGCTGAGCACCCGGATGTTCTTTGCGCTCCTGGCAGGTATTGCCAGAAGCGCCATCAACGTGCTCATGGGCAAGGAATGGTACGGTTTGGATCGCCTGCCGGTCGATGAGGGCTTCATCGTGGTCCCCAATCACTGCACCGAAATTGACCCCATCGTTGTGGGTCACATGCTCTACAACCAGAACATCATGCCGCACTTCCTGGCCAAGGACGGATTGTTCAGGACACCCGTTTTGGGTGCTGCCCTGCGCGGGGCCCACCAGATCCCTGTTGAACGCAGCGGTGCCGGTGCCGGCAAGTCGCTGGCCGTGGCCCAAGAGGTTTTGGATGTTGGCGGTGCTGTGGTCATCTATCCCGAAGGTACCCTCACCCGGGACCCCGAGTTGTGGCCCATGAAGGGCCGCACCGGCGCCGCCCGCTTAGCCCTGGCCACGGGCGCCAAGGTGGTTCCCGTGGTGCATTGGGGTGCGCAAGAAGTGTTCCCCCGCTACGGCAAGGGCGTGAGGATTTTCCCGCGCAAAAAGGCCACGGTGGTGGTGGGTCACCCCGTAGACTTGAGCGCATTTGCCGGGCGCAGCGCCGACAAGGCCACCTTGGAGGCCATGACCGAGGTCATCATGAATGACATCACGGCCATGCTGGAAACGCTGCGCGGCGAGAAGGCCCCGGCCCAGCGCTGGGATCCTTCCGCCCACCAGCAATCTAGCCACGGCCGCTTCGAAGAGCGTGGCGCCAAGGCAGATAAGCCTGAGAAAAAGACCAAGAACGACGCCGGGACAACAGAAAAAGGGGACCTCACGTGAGCTACGCGGATGGGATTGCGCCGGCCAAGATAGCTGTTCTGGGTGCGGGTAGCTGGGGGACCACGTTCGCGAAGATTCTCGGCGATGCTGCCGAGGGAACCGACCGCAAGATTGTGGTGTGGGGCCGCCGCCAGGAAGTGGTGGATCAGATCAATGACCACCACCGGAACCCGCGCTACCTCTCCACCACCGAGCTGCCGGCAAACATCAGCGCCTCCACGGACGTTCAAGCGGTGCTGGCGGACGCCCAGCTGGTGGTTTTGGCGGTGCCCGCACAAACCCTGCGTGAGCAGTTGCGTGGGTGGGCCGGGCACGTGGCCCAGGACGCCGTCGTCGTGAGTTTGATGAAGGGGCTGGAACTGGGAACCGACCAGCGCATGTCCCAGGTCATTGAAGCTGAACTTGGTCTTAGCCCCGAGCGGGTTGTTGTGGTTTCCGGACCCAATCTGGCCATGGAAATTGCGCGGCAGGAGCCCACAGCCTCGGTGGTGGCGTGCGTGGATGAGGACACGGCCAAATGGGTGGCGAATGTGTGCAAGCCCAGGTATTTCCGCCCCTACACGGTTGATGATGTGGTGGGTGTGGAGATTGGCGGGATCGTCAAGAACGTCATCGCCCTGTGCGTGGGCATTTGCGAAGGCAAAAAAGTTGGCGACAACACCAAGGCTTCCGTCATCACCCGCGGCCTGGCGGAGACCACCCGTCTTGCGTTGGCGCTGGGCGGCAAGGCCGAGACACTGTCCGGGCTGGCTGGCTTGGGCGACCTTGTTGCCACCTGTTCGTCCTCGCTGAGCCGCAACCACACGGCCGGGCGCATGCTCGGGGAGGGGCTCACCCTTGACGAGGTCAACAACCGCATGACGCAAACGGCTGAGGGCATCAAGTCCGGCCGGGCCGTGTCTGATCTGGCCGCGAAGATGGGCGTCGATATGCCCATCACCAACGCTGTGGTGGCTGTGTTGGAAGGTAAACTTACTGTCGATGATCTGGGTCCGCTGCTGTTGGCCCGCCAATTGAAATCCGAAGGCGACTAACGCGTGACTACTGACTCCCTCGCAACAACTGCGCCCATCCGCGTGGCCATTTTGTTTGGCGGCCGCTCCAGCGAACACGCCGTCAGCTGCGTCACGGCGGCAGGTGTGTTGGGCGCCATCGACAGGGCAAAGTACCAGGTGCTCCCGATCGGTATCGCCAAGAACGGCCAGTGGGTTTTGGCCGGGGATGACCTCTCGGCGTGGTCGCTGAAGAACGCGTCGTTGCCTGAAGTGGTGGCGGGGGACAGGACTGTTTCGCTCACCCAATTTGGTGACACCCATCAGCTGGTGGTCACCGAGGCGGCGAAGGTTCCTGAAGTTCTCGGCGCGGTCGATGTTGTTTTCCCGCTGCTGCACGGGCCGTGGGGGGAAGACGGCACGGTCCAGGGCCTGCTCGAACTCAGCGACACCCGCTATGTGGGGGCAGGGGTCTTGGCCTCGGCCATCGGCATGGACAAGCACTTCATGAAGGTGGTGTTTGAGGCTGCCGGGCTCGCAGTGGGCCCGTACGTTGCCGTCACCGACCGCGAGTGGAGCGTGGACCCGGCCAAGGTGCGCGCCCGGGTGGCCGCCCTGGGCTTTCCGGTCTTCGTGAAGCCTGCGCGCGCCGGCTCCTCCATGGGAATCTCCAAGGTTGACACTCTCCAGGACCTTGACGCTGCCATCGCAGAAGCCCGCGAGCATGACCTGAAGTTGGTCATTGAGGCCGGCATTGTGGGCCGCGAAATTGAATGTGCAGTGCTGGAAGGACGGGGCGGCGACGCGCCGCGCGTGTCCCAACCGGGTGAAATTGCCATGGTGGACGGCGAACACCACGCGTTTTACGATTTTGAGGCCAAGTATGTTCAGGGCGATGCTGTCAGTCTCAGCTGCCCGGCCGACATGCCCGACGCCGACAATGCTCGGGTCCGGGAGCAGGCGGCGTTGGCGTTCGACGCCGTTGGTGCAGAAGGGCTCTCCCGCGTGGACTTCTTCTATACCGAGGCGGGGGAGTTGATCATCAATGAGATCAACACGATGCCCGGTTTCACACCGAGCTCCATGTACCCGCAAATGTGGGCGGCCTCCGGTCTTGGGTATCCGGAACTGATTGATGAGCTGCTGCAGCTGGCACTGAACCGCAAAGTGGGCCTGCGCTAGCCCGTGCCTGCGGCTTTCCTGCGGCTTTGCTGTGTGTCGTGTCGTTATTCGCCGAGCTTGATCCCCAGGAAGCCTGTGGTCTTGAAGAGGTGGACGATGCGCTTGGTGAGGCCGGTGAGGCACACGGAGCCGCCGCCAACCACGGCCAGCAGCAGGACCGAAAGCACTACGGGGTTCTCCGAGCTGCCGGGCACCAGCGGGGTTGCGATGAGTCCAGCGATGCCCGCTGCCAGGATCGCGCCGCCAATGAGGATGAGTTTGATGCCAGGGCGTCGGATGAGTCTTTCAGTCATAGTTAGTGAATCTAACACCGGAGCATCCGACTCGTGGCACTGAACAGCACGACGAGGAATCGCGAGGGTGCATTGGCTCGGCGGGTGAGGAAAACGAAATCACAGTCAACCAAAAGGATCCTGGGCTCCTTCACGGGCTAAACTGGGGCGTTAGTCCTGTCCTGTGGGTACTTGCCAGCACTGCTTGGCCCCGGCAATCATCGAGGAGCCCCACCCCATGAGCACTGAACCATTGCCGCCGTCGAACCTCATCACCTGGACACAGGGGGACGCGGACCACACGGCCCTGTGGCATTCGGCCAGTGGAGCGGCGGCGCCCAAGAAGGTCCAGGCCGTGGATGATTCCCTCACCGCCGACGACGCCTACCGCCTGGCCGCGCAGGGCACGGCGCTGTTGTGGCAGGGCGATTACCACAACGCCCGCCAGCTCCTCTCCGCCATGGCCAGGCGCCTGCCCACTTTTTCCAAGCACGACGGCGAGAGCCTTGCCCAAGCCTTCTACCGTTACCGCCAGGGCCGGACCCAAAGGGCAAGGATGTTGGGGCTAGTGCTGGTCCCCCTGGAGCCGGGGCCAGCAGTCGCCTTGCGCCGTGCACCAGATGTTTCCGCGGCATGGCAGGCTGCTGCCGGCGACGTGCAGGCCTTGACCGTGGCACCCCTGCAGGATGTGCTCGGTGCTGTGGGTGCCTTTGAATGGCGCCGCAACGGCTTGTTTGTGCAGGAGCTGGACGCTCTCATTTATCCGCATTACGGGACGTTCGCGCCCATTCGTAGTGAGTATTTGGCGTTGGTGGCGCAGGCCCCCTTGCCGTCCACCGAGTTGGCTTTCGACATTGGCACGGGTACCGGCGTGCTGGCGGCCATTCTGGCTCAGCGCGGGGTCAAAACCGTTATTGCCACAGACAGTGAGCCTCGGGCCATTGCCTGTGCCCAGGAGAACATGGAGCGTTTGGATCTGGCCGATGCCGTTGAAGTCAGCCAGCTGAATATGTTCCCGGCAGGGCGTGCCCCGCTGGTGGTGTGTAATCCGCCCTGGCTGCCCGGAACAGCCAACACCTTGCTGGACAACGCCGTCTACGACCCCAAGAGCCGTATGGTCAAGGCGTTCCTGACGGGGTTGGGCGGACATCTGGAGCCCAAGGGAGAGGGCTGGCTGATCATTTCCGATCTAGCCGAGCACCTTGGCTTGCGGTCACGCGCGGAACTGCTCGGGTGGATCGAGAAAGCCGGGCTCACGGTGCTGGATAAGGTGGACACGCCGGCGAAACACCCGCGCTCCATGGACAGCAGTGATCCGTTTTTTGATGCACGGTCACGCGAGACTACTTCACTGTGGAGGCTGGTCACCGCGGCCTGAGCGCTGTTTGCCGTGCTTTCGCTGGATGAAGGGTACGACGCCGGACCGGGTGGAAGTTCCGCAGTGCCCGCCAAGGAACGTGGAAGGCGGTACCAGTGTCTTAGGACTTCGCCCGACGACCAGATCGTTTGGCGAACGCATCGATGGCGTTCAAGATTTCTTCGCTGCGCCAGAATGGTCCAAGCTTGTGTTCTGCCTTGGACTGCAGAATTCCAGCCTCGACGAGTGCTTTCAGCGGTGGGTACACGTTCGGTTGCGCCACCCCGAGTTCTGACGCAGCGGTAGCTGAGTCAAGAACTGGGCGGCGGGCGATGACATCGAGCATTCGCCAAGCATTACTGTTCTTGCGCGCGGTGAGCTGATTTTTCCAAGACCCCTGAACTGCTTCGATCTCCTCGACCAACTGACGAGTGTTGGAGACTGCCCTCAATGCGGCGTTTGCGAATGCGCGAACAATTGGGGTGACGTCACCGGCGCGGTACGCGGTCAGTGCATTATGGTAACCGTCGATATCGGCCAGCAGGCCGGCAGAAACAGGGATGGCCACGTTTCTGGTGACGCCGCGGTATCGGAGGATCGATTGCGCCAAGGCACGTCCCGTTCGGCCATTTCCATCCGTGAATGGGTGGATCGTCTCAAACTGTGCATGGCTCACGGCAACCGAGACCAAAGCTGGAACATCAAGGCGTGAGGCAAACGTGACGACATCATCTATTAGCCCAGGTACTCTGCTGTGGTGTGGGGCAACGAAGTCGGCGCCAACGGGGGTGTCGCTGCGCGTACCGATCCACACCGGCTCATCGCGCCATTCGCCGGCCTGGTGAATGGTTTGGTTTTCCATGAGGACACGGTGCATTTGCAAGATGGAGTCAGATGAGATCTTCTCTGCCAGTCGCAGGGCAGCCGTCATCGCCCTGGTATTGGCAGCGATCAACTCAGCGTTTCGGCTCTTTTTCAGTCCAAGCTCGGCGCTGAATATGGCTCGGGCGCTGGCAGTCAGGTTCTCGATCTGGGAGGATGATGCGGATTCAGAGCGCAGCAACACAGGCGCAAAGGTTGCTACCTTATGTCCCAATTCGGCATCAAACCTGGTGAGCTCGCTGGTGGCTCGATCGGCGAGATGGAGCGTTTCCTCATCCGGGGCCGGTGTTTGATTGGCAATGACCGGCGGTACCGCTGATTTGTAGCGGCTGAAGTCGGGTTGCTGATGCGCCCCGTATCCGGCAGTGGCCGGAACCCAGTCTTGCTGTTCCCAATCGAGGCCGGGCCACTGGTGTCCGCTTTTCCTTGAATCCTTGTTGGTACTCATAAAGTGACCGCCCAGTTTTTATGACTTATCGAGTTACTCATAATAATTGCACATGATTTTATGATTAACCAGCCTCAAGCACTTCAGCCCCCGCAAGGCGAAGGCCTACAGGCAGGCCCCGCCCGTGGCAGGAATTTTGGCCACGGCGGCAGAAAGCTGAGTCAACACGGTGTCCGATGGAATCGTATTCTCCTTCAACACCAGCTCGGTGGCAGGGTTGCGCCCGTAAGTGGTGATGGTCCACGTTGCGTCCTTTTGCTTGAGGACCCAGTCCACGCCGTTGACGCTCACGCACTTGTCCGTTGTGGGTCCGAGTACCGGCACGCCGCACCGCAACACCACCAGCGACGGCTCGCCCCAGGCCGCCGTGGCCTGGCTGGTGGTGGTTCGCCGCTTGGCGTCGTCCAGTGAATCCGGCAGCGCCACCATCATGGGGGCACACGCTGGATTGTTGGCATCGTCGGCAACAGTGATGGCCACAGATGGCGCACAAGAGGTCAGGACGAGCATGGTAACGGCCGCTAGGGGCACAGCGATCCGCCAGGAACGGGAAGTCAGAGGCATGTAATAAAGCATATCGGTCAAAGCTGCGCGCATCCCCCTGCACTTGGTCGCAGCGAAGCCTCCGTTCATTCTTCGCTGGTAGCATTGCACGCTGAGCCCGAAGGCGCTTTACGTCTCGCCGCCGGTCGGCGCACATATACGTTGCCGCGTCCTTGCCCCCCCAATTGTTTGGAGATCACTTTTGCGTCAGAAGAAGGCCTGGATCATTTCCGGAGGTGCGGTTGCAGTTATGTTGGCGGTATCTGCGGTAGTCCTCCCGACCATGCTCGACGGCGGCGATGAGGTACCGGCGCCGACCGCGGTTACCCAGGTGGTTGTTACCCCGGATCCCACCAAGACGTACCCCGCAGTGACCAGCTTCTACGAGCAAGCTGGCCCGCCGGCTAGTTCGCCGCTGACGGCCGTGGCGCCGCAGACGATGACGATCAGTAACGACCCGGTTGGGACCTCGCTGTCAGCCTCGCAGATCGGCCTCTCCCTTGAGGCCACCGATCTTGCTGATCCCAATCTGAACGCGGATAACGCCTCCCTGGTGGAAATCTTGAAGGGCCTGAACAAGCCTGTCATCCGCTTCGGTGGCAACGCCGTGGATAGGCGCTTCTTCTGGACCTCATCCGATGAGCCCATCCCGGCGGACTACACCGGCGACAAGGCCCACCCGGTGCGTTCTGCAGGCCCCGAAGATTTGAAGCGGATCAAGGGCATGCTGGACGCGGCCGATGCTTACGTGAGCCTCTCCGTGGATCTGGGTCACTACGATCCCGCCCGTGCTGCCGACATGGTCAAGTATGGTTCTGAGATTTTCGGTGCCCGACTCGTGGCCGTCACCATCGGCAATGAGCCCAACGGTTTCGGTGACGGCGACCGTCGCCAGGGCGAATACACGGCCGATGACTTCGTCAAGGAAGCGCAAGCCTACGCAGACGCCATGTACGAAGTTGCCCCGAATGTGCCCATCTCCGGGCCGGGGACTTATTCGGCCAACTGGGTAGATCAGTGGGTGAATATGCCCATGAAGCAAAAGAAGATCCTCACCTTCCACCACTACCCCTTGACCGGCTGTAACACCGGCGCAGCAGCGGATCAGCCCACCATGGCTAACCTGCTCACGTCGAACATCCACCAACGCTCCATCGACTACAACAAGACGTTCGTGGAGAAAGCCAATGCGGCAGAGCTGCCTGTGTGGATTCCTGAGACTGGTATTTCGGCTTGTGCTGGCAGCAATGAAACCACCAAGACCTACGCATCAGCCTTGTGGGCTGCCGACTATGCGCTCAGCGCGGCCCAGACCGGGATCAATCAGACTGACTTCCACAGCTCCATGATCACCTGCACCGGTGGCCCGCCCATGTCGATGGTGTGTGCTGAAGGTGCATACCTCCAACCCACCGGCGCCATGGACGTGCGCGCCAACTACTACGGGATCTCGATGGTTTCTTCCATCGGCTCGGGCAAGTTCCTCAAAGCCGGCAATGAAGGTGGTGGGCAGAACTTCGCTTACGCCCTGCAAAAGGAAGACGGCAGCACCTCAGTGGTGTTCGTCAACCAGAACGACCCCGAAAAAGCGGCCCAGACGAAGGTGACGTTGAAGCTGCCGAACATTCCTGAAACGGCAACCATGACTCAGATGACGGGCAGCAGCTACTCGGCTGAAGATGGCGTGCACATCGATGGTGAAGCTGCGGCGCCCAAGGCTGATCCTGAGCGTCCAGCGCCCATGGGCTTCAAACCTGGTCAGCAAACCCAGACATTCTCGCTCACCGCCGGGACCGTTTCGATCATGAATTTCAAGTATTAGCAACTGTTACGCGCATGACACGTGCCGTTGAGCAGGGCCTGGCGGCATTTGCGGGCCCTGCTTTTGTATGTTGAACGGGCAGTACCATGCGGGTTGATGTCGCCGACCCCCGGAGTCTCGCTCGCATCGTATTGGGCATGTCCAGCTCCGGGAGTGGCACCGACTCTCCTCTTCAGCGTGATAGAGACATACGAAAGGCATCTGTAGGTCACCAATATTGGGGACTCCGAATACATGACTATGTTCACAAAGGACTGAAAGCTTGCCGTGGTTTGATGGGCTTTGTGGGATACTCAAACCGATGGGCCAATTGTGGTGCCATTTTTAATTCGTGCTTATGTTTGATGCCTCACTTTTTAGTCGTTTGGCTGCCGCACGACTATTGGGGAAGCGAAGGCGGTTAGATTTTGGTCAATCGGTACGGGGGTTATGCCCGCATTGCCGTACTGGCGGCTGTTTTAGTCTTGGCTTGCCTGGTTCTGCCGCAGGCATCCATGGCAAGGGCAGAAGACGGCAACCCGGAAATTACTCTGCCATTGGATCCGCCCCCGGTGGTTGATCCCAACCCACCACCGGTTGTGGAACCACCCATTGTCGTTGCGCCGCCAGTGATTGTGCCCCCGTATATTCCTCCAGTGGTTCCCGCACCTGCTCCAGTGGCTCCCGTACCCGTCGTGGTTCCGGCTCCCAAAGTTCCTGACGTAGAGCCTGTTGCAACCGAGGAACCGGTCGAAGTGATCGAGGTAGAAGTTCCTGCGGAAGTGGAAACCACCTCGGCGGCGGCCACCACTAAAGCTCCGGCCACCACAAAAGCCTCAGCAAGCAGCATGGCAACCGCAACGATCACTGCGCAGGTGTTGCCGGCCGAATCAAGCTCTGCGTCGATGCCCACGCCCACCAATTCCCTGCTGCTTCAAATGCTGGTGATTGCGCTCGTGCTTGCCATTGGGCTTTGGTACCTGCGCTTTATGAAGCGCGGCGGCAAGCACTTCGGCGCCGCTTCAACAGGCCAGGTGAACTAGCACAACCATGTCCAAAAATGGAACGAGTGGCAGACCCACACGGATCATGCTTCTGGCCCATTCCTATTGGCCTGAGAATAGCCCGCCCCAACGCCGCTGGTCGTCGCTGATTCGCGAATTCTGTGCAGCGGGTTGGCAAGTCGATGCCGTGGTCCCCGTGGCCCACTTCCCGCAGGGGACACGCATCCTGCCTCGGAAGGTTGCCGGCACGGTGTTCCGCAGCCAAAAGGGTCCCCACGGGGAAGTCATCCTGCGCGTTCCCTACGTGCCACACAGTGGAAATTTCCACCCCGCACGTCTGGTGGACCAGCTCTTTTCTGCTGCCATGTCCATTCCAGCAGGGATCTTCTGGCGAAAGCCGGATGCTGTCATTGTGACGGCACCTAGCCTGCCCATTCTCGTGTCCGGCTACGTCATCGCAAAAGTCCGTCGTGTCCCACTCATTGTTGAGATGCGAGATGCCTGGCCGGACCTGGCCAGAGACGCCCGGCTCGTCAGAGGCAACGTCAAAAGTGGCATCGAACGTGTGGTTGAGGCTATCCAGCTCCGTGCTGATGTGGTGGTTGCCGTCACCCAGGGTTTCGCAGAGACGCTTCGTGCGCGCGGCGTGGAGCATGTCGTGACGGTCAGCAATGGCCTGGATGTCGATTCTGTACCCAGCTTTGAGGCGCCTGCCATCGATAAGGAAACACTTGAGGTCCTGTATCTGGGCAATCATGGCCAAAGCCAGCGGTTGGATGCCGCAATTCGCGCCAGCGCGCTGGTGGGTCCGGCCATGCACCTGCACATGGTGGGCCACGGAACGCACCGTCCGGCACTCATCAGGCTGGCCGCCGAACTCAATGCTCCCGTGACTTTCCACGACTCTCTCCACGGTCAGGAAGTTCTGGACCGCTACAAGTCGGCGGATTCCTGCATCGTTTCCTTGCGCGATGACTGGAAGTCCTTTGAGGCAACCGTCCCATCAAAGACTTATGAGGTTTTGGCGATCGGCCGTCACATCACAGCCATTGTGCGCGGCGAGGCCGCTCGAATCGTCAGGGACGCTCAAGCTGGCGATGTCGTCGCATGGAAGCCTGAAGCCATTGCTCAGCTCTGGCGCGATCTAGCGGCAGATCGTAGCCGTCTGGACGCCGGAACCACGGGTCGTGACTGGGTCCGCGCGCACGCAAACTACCCGGTCTTGGCTGCGAAGTACATGCGAGTCATCAGTGCCGTCACCGGCAAAGTCGGTGCCGACGCGTGAGCCTTGCAAAGAATTTATCCCTAGCCGCTGGCACCGCCATGAACCATTTGGCGGATGATCCGGTAGTTTTGGCCTTGCAGATTTCCCGACGGCTGCCAGCTTCGGTTGTTACACCCGCTGCAAAGCTGATCACCAGGACATTTCCCTGCTCCACCGCCACGCCTGCGCTTCTGGCCACCTATATGACCGGCGATACAACCAGCCTTGAGTCCAAGCTGTCCGGAGCACTTGATGCTGACATGTCCCCGAACCGCGCCCGGCTTGCCGCCGACGTCGCCCTCGCTGCCGGTCAACCTGAATGGGCGGATAAGTTCCTGCCCTTGGCGACAGGGTCAAAACGCTTCCCGGCCACGCTGGCACGCCGCAAATGGTATGGCGGTGACATGGAAGCTGCCGTCAGGGCACTTGCCGGGCAGCATGGCGCCATGAAGCGGCACCGTGAGCGGCTGGCAGGGGAGCAGCGTACGTTCAACGGATGGACTCCGCTCTTGCCGAAGACTCCCATGGTTCCTGTCAAGGGTCGTGTCCTTCACCTCCTCACCAACTCGCTGCCTCACACGGGCAGTGGGTACGCTCAGCGCAGCCACTCCATCATGCTGGCCCAGCAGGAAACTGGCCGCGAGGTCTTGGCCGTCACCCGCCTTGGCTACCCAGTCCAGGTTGGCAAGGTTTTTGCCTCCGGTGAAGACGTAGTCGACGGCGTGCGGTACCGCAGGATGATTCCCTCCAGCCTTGCGCCAACCCCAGATGCGCGTTTGCAGCAGGAAGCGGAAGAGCTACTGAGGGTGGCCCTTGAGTTCCGTCCGGACATTTTGCACACCACCACCCATTTTGCCAATGGCCTGGTGGTCGGCGCTGTGGCCAAAGCGCTGAATATCCCTTGGGTCTATGAGGTGCGGGGTCAGCTGGCAGATACATGGGCCTCCACTCGGGGTGAGGACGCCAAGGCCAGCGAGCGATATCTCCAGTTCCAGGCTTCAGAGGCGCTGGTCATGAACGACGCGAACGCTGTAGTAACTCTGGGCCCGGCCATGCTTGAGGGCATTGTTGGCAGGGGCATCCCGGGAGGGAAAGTCGTGCTCGCGCCTAACGCCGTGGGCGGTGATTTTCTGCTGGAACCGGGCACACCCGCGGCGGCCCGGGAAGAGCTTGGCCTGGACCCTGCCCTGAACTACATCGGAACCGTCAGCTCACTGGTGGATTACGAGGGCTTTGATCACCTCGTAGAGTCTTTTGCTATTTTGGCGCCCGACTTCCCGGAGCTTCGCCTGCTGATTGTTGGCGGTGGAACAGCAGCCCCTGCTTTGCACGATCAGGCTGCCAAACTCGGCCTCGCTGACCGCGTGATTTTCACTGGTCGAGTACCCCGTGAGTCGGCCCCCTTGTATCACCAAGCGATGGATATTTTTGTTGTTCCCCGCAAGGACCTCGATGTCACCCGTGCGGTCACTCCGCTAAAGCCGGTCGAGGCGATGGCCAGTGGCCGTCCCGTGGTTGCCAGTGATCTTCCCGCTCTTCGCGAGATTGTGGGCCATGGAGTCAATGGCATGCTGAGCGCTGCTGACGATCCGCCAGCTCTTGCCGCAACCTTGGCTCTGTTGCTTCGCGACGAACCGTTGCGCCGACGCCTTGGGGAGAGTGGCCGGCGGGCAGTGCTGCAAGGCAGAACCTGGGCGGCCAACGCCCAACGATGCGAGGACAAATACCAGGAATTAATCAACAACCGGACAGGGAAGGAAGCAGTGCGATGACACAAACACAGGAAAACACCGTGGTGCCAGCCGCTGCGAAGAACTTCCCCGTCGATTTGAGCCACTTGAGCCGTGTTGGTGCACGCCCGGCATTTTTAGACTACCTCGTCCAGCTCTGGGACTTCCGCAGCTTCATCATTTATGATGCCCGCGCCCGGGTCAAGAGCGGTACGCGTCGCGA
This sequence comes from Arthrobacter sp. TMN-49, assembly GCF_054511095.1. Taxonomy (NCBI): domain Bacteria; kingdom Bacillati; phylum Actinomycetota; class Actinomycetes; order Micrococcales; family Micrococcaceae; genus Arthrobacter; species Arthrobacter sp. TMN-49. Next base: position 89,509 of record NZ_JBTNDH010000002.1, read on the forward strand.
CAAGCTGGGCAGCGCCTGGCTGTTGCTGAACCCGATTTTCAATGGCGTTACCTACTTTGTAATCTTTGGGTTGTTGTTGGGAACGGGAAACGGCATACCCAACTTCGTTGGGTACCTGACTATTGGTATTTTCATGTTCCAGATGACCTCGGGTGCCATCACCGGCGGTGCTCGTTCCATTCAGCAAAACAGGGCCCTAGTCCAAGGTTTTACCTTTCCCCGCGCTGCTTTACCTTTGGGCGTGAACATCCGCGAAGCTATGGTCAATGTGCCATTGATCCTTGCCATGCTGCTGTTGGTGCTGGTCATTCCACCGTCAGAACCCATCACGTGGCGGTGGCTGTTGATTGTGCCGGTTCTGCTGCTGCAGTTCCTGTTCAACTTGGGCGTAGGACTGATTTTGGCCCGTGTCATTTCCAGGGTCAATGACGTGACCCATTTGTTGCCTTTTGCCCTGCGCGCGTTGATGTACCTTTCGGCGGTTTTCTTCTCCTATGAGCGGTTCATTGAACACCCGCTGTTGCTGAATATCATGCAGGCCAACCCGATGTTCATCATCATCGATATCACCCGTGCCTGCCTCCTGTACGGCGTTACGCCGTCATTGCAGTCGTGGGTCTCACTTACGGCTTGGTCTCTGAGTGCATTGATCATTGGTGCCGTCTACTTTTGGAAGGGTGAAGAGTCCTATGTCCGTGGCTGAGATGCTCACTAACATGAAACCCACTCCCTGCATCGTGGCTGACAATGTTGCCATGAGGTACCGGGTGCCTTCCACCGAGGTTCCCGAGGATACCCGGTACCCGCATATGAAATTCTTGCGGATGCTCAATCCTTTGCCCACCACGGTCACCGTCCATGCACTCAATGAGCTGTCATTGGTGTTCAACCGCGGTGAATCGGTTGGTGTGATTGGGCGCAATGGTTCGGGGAAGAGTACCCTGATGAAACTTGTCAGCGGCCAGATCCGTCCTACTTCAGGCGCCATCCACGCATCCAGCACGCCCATCATGCTCGGAGTGAACGCGGCACTTGTGCCGGAGCTTTCCGGTGACCAGAACGTAGTGCTGGGTTGTCTGGCCATGGGCTTGAGCCACGAGGAAATTACTGACAGGTTTGATGAGATTGTAGAAGTCTCAGGGCTGGAAAAATCCATTCATTTGCCCATGAAGTCCTATTCTTCCGGCATGGGCTCCAGACTTCGCTTTGCCATTGCGGCCTGCGCTAACCCCGAGATTCTCCTCGTTGACGAGGCGCTGAACACCGGTGACGCGCAATTCGCCGCCCGCAGCAAGCGGCGCATGGATGAGCTACGCGCCCAGGCCGGCTGTGTACTGCTGGTCAGCCACAGCCTCACCACCATCAAGGAAATGACCAGCCGCACCATTTGGCTAGACAAGGGCGATCTCATCATGGATGGTTCGTCCAAGGATGTGACCCGCGCCTATATGCAATTCACCAAGGAATTATCCGAGGGCAACAACGTCACCGCTGAGCGGATGCGGTCCGAGTCCATGGCATCCTTGGACGCCGTGAACGTCGTCAACACCCCCCGGGGCACGCAGCGGGGTGGCCGCTAGATGTATACAACGGAAGATTTCCGTACCGGCCTGTGGCACCTGCGCCAGGGCGGCACCGCGCAGTACAAGGAGTGGCAGGCACGACGCCGGTCCCAGCTGGGTTTCGCTTCCCCCAAGGATGCCAAAGGCGTTGAAGGCGGCTGGATTGGCAGGGGCAACAAGCGCCGTCTGTCCTTCGCCGAGGCCGCCCTGCCACAGGGCGCGCCCCGCCTCGCTGACCTCCGTGTTGGCGTCATCCTGGATGACTTTTCCGCCATGGCCTTTGCCTTCGAATGGAACTCCATTGCCCTGGACCCTGCCACCGGTGCAGCGCAGCTGGACGGCCTTGACCTGGTCTTCATCGAATCTGCCTGGAATGGCAACAACAAGCAGTGGTTTGGCAAAATAACGAGTTCAAGGGGCCCGTCGGAGCAGTTAGTTGAACTGCTGGCCGCCGCCCGGCACCGCAACATCCCCACGGTTTTCTGGAACAAGGAAGACCCGCCCCACTACAGCGACTTCCTGCCGGCAGCGATGCTCTTCGACTTCGTCTTCACCTCGGATGAAGGCCGCATTGAAAGCTACCGCCGGGACCTGGGCCACAGCCGCGTCGCAGTCCTGCCCTTCGCCGCACAGCCAGCAGTTCACAACCCCGTGAGGCCGGCCAAGGGCTTCCATCAGCGGGATGTTGCGTTTGCCGGCATGTATTTTGCCCACAAGTACCCCGAACGCCGTGAACAGATGGACGTTGTCCTCCACGGCGCCATGGATGTCTCCGTCAAAATGAAGACGGGACTCGAGATCTTTTCCCGTCAACTCGGCGGCAACCCGGAGTATCAATTCCCGGCACCGTTGGACTCCCGCGTCGTGGGATCGCTGACATACCCGCAGATGCTCTCCGCCTACAAGGCATACAAGGTGTTCCTGAACGTGAACTCCGTGGTGGACTCCGAGAGCATGTGTGCCCGGAGGATCTTTGAAATTTCTGCCGCTGGCACGCCTGTTGTATCAGCGCCGAGTGCGGCCATCAAGAACTTCTTTTCAGCGGACGAGGTCCCCATCGCCACTACCCGGGAAGAGGCCGGGCACCTCAGCCGCGCGCTCGTGGCCAACCGTGAGCTCAATGACCGGACTGCCCATCTGGCGCAGCGCCGCATTTGGCAGCACCATACCTATGCCCACCGAGTTGCCACTGTGCTGGAGCACGCCCTTCCCAACCGCAGCGCCGGGTTGACGCAGCCCAGTGTTTCGGCCTTGGTGCCGACCATCCGTGCTGAGCAGATCGAGCACGTATTCAAGACGCTAGCTAGCCAAGTTGGTGTGCGGGTGCAACTGGTCCTGTTGACCCACGGCTTTGAGCTTCCTGCCGAGGCACTTGCGCACCTGCAGGAGAAACACGGTATCGACGACGTGGTCTTGCTGGCCGCTGGCAGGGAGGTCAGCCTGGGCGAGTGCCTCAACCGCTGTGTTGCTGCCGCCAGTGGGCAGGTGCTCGCCAAGATGGACGACGATGACCACTACGGTCCCAATTACCTATCTGACCAGCTGTTTGCCCTGAACTTTTCGAAGGCAGACATCGTTGGCAAGCAGGCGCACTTCATGCACCTTGCCGCCTCTGACTCCACTATCCTGCGTTTCGCACAGAAGGAACACCGCTTCACCGACTTTGTCATGGGCCCCACAATCATGGGCCACAGACATGCCTTCGCCAAGGTGCCGTTCCAAGCTTTGCGCACAGGAGAGGACACAGAATTCCTGCGCGATGCGCGGGCCGCCGGACTTGTCATTTACTCAGCGGACCGCTTTAACTTTTGTCAGAATCGTTCAGGAAGCGGGCATACATGGAATATTACCGATGCAGAACTACTCATATCAGGGGAACTTGAATCAAACGGTTTTCCGCTGGAAAGAATTTCAATCTAAAGAGGGATCATGGAACAAGAACATACAGTGGCTGTCATCGGCTTGGGATATATTGGGTTGCCCACGGCAGCAATTCTTGCAACGCACGGGGCGAATGTCATCGGCGTGGACGTAAAACAAGTTACGATTGATGCTGTTAATCGTGGCGAAGTTCCTTTCGTTGAACCAGATCTGGAAGCGCATGTGTCCAGTGCGGTGCATCATGGAAGACTGAAAGCATCTGCCGACACCCCATGGGCCGACACCTATATCGTGGCTGTACCTACGCCATTTAAATCGGACCGTAGCGCCGATCTCCGCTTCATTGAGGCTGCAGCTACCAATATTGCAAGCCAACTTCGTGGCGATGAACTGATCATTCTTGAATCGACATCCCCTCCCGGAACAACCCAGCATATGGCTGATTTCATCCTCAATCTGCGTCCGGACCTCAGCTTGGACGGTGAAGGCGGCAGGCTACGTATCCACATAGCACATTGTCCTGAACGAGTATTGCCTGGAAAGGTAATGATCGAACTGGTCACAAACGATCGAATTGTCGGGGGACTCACCGCCAAGGCCTCCGAAAAGGCTCGAGAGCTTTACTTGCTGTTCTGCCAAGGCGAGATTCTAGTGACCGATGCAAAAACAGCTGAAATGGCTAAACTCGTTGAAAACTCATTCCGAGATGTAAATATTGCATTCGCCAATGAACTGTCCATGATCAGCGATCGACTCGACATCAACGTATGGGAATTGATTCGATTGGCCAACCATCATCCTCGAGTCAACATTCTCCAGCCGGGGCCTGGAGTCGGTGGTCACTGTATCGCTGTCGATCCGTGGTTCATCGTTGCCGCAGCGCCCGAAGATTCAACTCTTATTCGCACAGCACGTCAGGTCAATGATTCAAAACCAGAATGGGTTCGCACCCAAGTGCTTGATGCAGTGGCAGCATTACCAGAGTCGGCTGAAATAGCCATTTTGGGGCTTGCCTTCAAAGCCAACATCGACGACCTACGTGAATCACCCGCCGTTGACATAGCACACAGTATCGCGTTGCAATTGCCACAGAAAACAATCAATATTGTTGAACCGAACATTGGCAATTTACCAAATAAGCTCGAACTCTTGAACAACACGAAGCTGCTTGACATCGAGTCAGCAGTTAGCCGATCTGCTGTGGTTGTTGTTCTCGTGGATCACAATGAAGTAAAGGGACTGCCTACAGAATCACTTAGGGATAAAGTATTAATTGACACGAAAGGTGTTTTCAACCCGTGATCGCGTCTAGTGACCACTTCGCCTTCGGTATTCGACAATTCGACAGCTTGTCCATCGTGCACAACGCTGTAATTACAACTCCTGTTCTTTGCATCTCGGGTGAAGGACCAGGACATGATCAAATAGCAGTTGCGGGAAACAATGTATTCTTTGTCGCAGATTCGAGTGAATTTGAGAATCTGTCGGTAAATGATTACAGAGATGTGCTTGTCCTTGATCCAAATCACGCAGTGGTGAACCGCATCTTACCAATCGTCACTGAGGATAGAAATCGAGCTATCCACTGGTACTTCCAAGTAGATTTGCAGACTGCCTTGGAGCAACTCGCCACGCTAAATCTGCCCAGCAGGCTCAAACTTATACAGATCAATTTTCTACCAAAGGCTATCGTGCTGAGTACTGGTCACCATGGCGGTCTCACACTAGACAACGATTCGCTTAGGGCAGGTGTCCAGGCGGGTATTCTGGCCGCAACGGCAGGTCAGCCACGCCACGTTGCCAGCCGGCATCAAGACTATATTCAGGAACTCCAACAGAAGCTGTTCGCTGCGCTTAGCCTGATCTCTGATATGGAAAACGCAAATACCCTTGCGTCCGACAAGGGGGCGGTTCCTACGGAAACAGACACGCACGACAATGAGCTAATTCTGTTGAAGAGTAAATACGATGCCCTCGAACGCAAATACGATTCGCTGTCTGGTTCCAAGCTTGGAAAACTGACATTGAAGCTTTGGTCGAAGAACCGAAAGCAAATGCAGGCATAGCAATGACTTCAGTCACTTATATACAAGGTCAAGGTAATTAAAATGAAGGCGCAAAATCTCACCGGTGTTGACGTCGATTTCGGCCCTAAGATGGCTTTGGATCCAAAGGCACGAATGGCGGAAATTCAGCAACTTGGGTTCCTGCTTAATGCGGTCCGTGTTGCTGAGGTCGGATCAGATGAAGGTCAACTCGCTGCCGGCGTATCAATTATCATCCCGTCTTGGCGGGGAGAAGATCGATTGATTCGCTGCCTTACAAGCGTCGTGGAGCAATCAGTTGATCCCGAGCTGCTGGAAATCATCGTTGTCGTAAACGGCCAGCGTGACAAATCGATTGATCTCCTAAACGCCTTCTCTCAAAACTATCCGAAACATAGAATTCGGATCTTCTATGTGCCGACTCCCAGCGCCGGGGCAGCGAGAAATCTGGGGATAGCTGCAGCCTCTCGCGAGTATACGACTTTTGTCGACGATGACGACTATGTCGGTCCAAAATTCATCGAGGAAATGCTGCGTGTTGCCCTTCCGGATAGGATCGCAGTAAGCCCGATTGTTAATGTTTCATCGGAGGGGGTCGAGGACTCCGACAATGCCCTCAATACTGTGATCAGGTCCAAATCTTTGCTTTCGTTTCCGCTCAACTCAGTTCCCGTGCTCCTTGGATTCAATGCCTGCAAATTGATACCGACTAACGCGCTGCGGGGCCTGCGGTATTCGCGGGAACTCAAGAGTGGTGAAGATATTTGCTTCATGTCATCCATCGCCGTTTCCCGCAACTACCAGGCTCAGGTCGGAACTATTCATCCTGATGGGGCCTACTACCGTGTACTTCGAGACGATTCAATTTCACGCCAAGAACTGGCATATGATTTTGCCGTGGATCAAAGGCTGGCTGTAATTTCCCAACTGGAACAAATGCGAGCCTGGGATGAGGGAATTAATGACAACTTGCTAGTAGCCTTGTCGAACTCACAGGCGGGGTTTGTCTCTAGGTATCTCGATGGTCATCCCGAAGAACTGAAGCGGATTGAAAATTCGATTGATCACCATGCAATTCAGGACTTTCCTTGGAAGCGTCTTAACGCAGGCAAGGCGCGCGACCTTGTCGTGAGTTATTGTTTCGCTCCTTACTCGGACACTAGCGCTGTAGTTGCTGCCAAGGCCATAGTTGAGAGAGGCAGGATTGTAGATGTAATCTCGAATAGCATGACCGGGGTACGTCGAATAGATTCGAGCCTCAATACGATCGCTGGTAGGCTAATTGATGGTCAGTTCGAGGTGAAGTCCAGTCCTTCTTTTGCAGGGTGGGCACAGATATCTGAGTTTGTTCGCAAAGGAATAGTGACGGCGGATCGACAGGACGCGAGAATTGACGGTTACAGAACCCTTTATAGCCGAGTCCTTTGGCCTGGTTCGCATTTCCTCGCCGCGCTGTTCAAGCTTAAGCATCCGAAGGTAGTTTGGACGGCAGAATTTTCTGACCCCGTCAGCACAGACGCTTCGGGAGCGCCTCGCTCGGGTGAGCTAATTCGTGACGATCTCTTTGCCCTATTCAATCGGGCGGTAGCAGCAAAGGGTTACAGGGGGATTGATAGCAATAGCATTTTTGAGTGGTGTGAATATGTAACATATGTTCTGTCCGATGAAGTTCTGTTCACCAATACCAATCAGCGAGATTACATGCTGTCGAAGATCGCAGACAAAAAGTTGCGAAATCTGGTTCTTGGTAAGTCACGTGTCCGCCACCACCCCGTCCCCCCAGCAAGGAGTTACTCGGTAGTCCCGTCCCAATACACATTGTCGGAATCTACGATCAATATCGGCTACTTCGGGGCATTCTATGACAATCGTGGTTTGACGGACGTTCTTACTGCGTTAATGAATACGCCATCGCACATTAGGCGCAAGATTCGTTTACATGTCTTCACGAACCGTGCCGAAGAATTTGGCCGCGAAGTGGCTGGCATGGGTTTGATTGGAAACGTTCTTTACCAAGGTTATCTGCCATACCTGGAGTTCCTTAATTTGTCAACGCGGTTCGATGTTTTGATGGTCAATGATGTCGAGCGAGGAACCAATTTGGATATTAACCCATTCCTGCCTTCGAAGTTCTCTGATTACAAGGGCTCCGGTGCCAAGATCTGGGGTGTTCTGGACGAAGGAAGCGCGCTGAGTAGGATGGAGTTGGATTATACTTCAGTGGTGGGAAACAGCGCGAGTGCTTTGAATGCTTTATCCTGTATATATGAGGATTTGATTGGGCTGTCTCGGTAGTCCATTTCCGGATACTTCAATTGTGACTCTTGCTATTCTTAGAATCGTCCTTACTATCAGACTAGCTGGACAAGAAAATGGTCATACTCGGGTTTAGCTGACTGATTCGCCGGTCTTTGTATCCGGTGGAACGTACGGTTTCGTCTGCATGTCATTGAAGCGTCGCGCCTTCCTGCAGGTTTCGATTCATGGCTTCGAACTTTTGTCAATTAAGTAATATTTTCTGATTATGCCAAATCATCTTGTTCACGCACTGAATGCCGCTTCTGGCGTAATTGAACGTGAAATGGGATCAGACCCTCTTCATAATCATCTATTTTTGCCCATCGTTGTGGGCTCTAAGTTTTGGGAGCAGTTATGCGCTTGAATCGCAATCTAGTGTGGGCATCCGAGATTGAGCCAAATATATACCTTGATGCGTTTTCGGATTCAATGCTTATGGTTGGTTCGACGGTCTGGAAGATATGGCCTGAGTCGGAGGGTGAGTTGATTGTCAATTTGCCAAACAATGTTACGGTTAGCCCATTCGAGTCTAATTTTCGTTTTGACGGAATTGAATACGAACAACTGCAAAGCACGCTGCTTTGGATTCACTCGATTGGATATCTTCCTCAACTTTTCTCGAAGGAGGGGGGAATGAGTCTGATCTCGGGTTTCCTTGATGAATATGTTCCTTTCATCCAGAGTGTGGCATGGCTAGAAGTTAGTAGCCAGATGACTTCACTTGATCATGCCATCGCCATGCGTATTCGGACGACCTGTATGCTTTTTGCCCAGTACGCGAATATCGATCGGGATCCTCCGGAAATATTGTTTGAACTTCTTGAGCTAGATATGCAGTGGGCGGGCATTGAAAGCAACTACGCCAGGAATAATCATGGAATGATGCTAGCTACTGCGGTCTTGCATGTGGCGTATATGTTTCCTTTGTTTGGCACAAGTGAGATTGAAATGTTGGCCGAACGTCAATTGCATTCAATTGTCTCGGATGCTTTTGACTCCACATGGATTTGTAAGGAGAACACTGCTGGCTATCAGGCGTTCTATGTTAGATTCTGTCGCGATATATTGCGCTTCATTACTGCCTGCAAACGGAGTGGGAATTTTGAACAAACAATTTCTGCCATGTTGCAACCAGCCACGAAGACTCTCCAGACTTTAGTTCTCCCAAATGGAGATTTTCCAGCTATGGGTGATTCTGGAGGCGGTCCATCTGGTTTCAAATCGGTAGATGGCAGTATCTTTTCTGAGGAGTCCGGACTTTATGTCGAAAAGAGATCTGGTGTCTATAGGAGTCTTAAGTGTGGATTTTCGAGTTATGTGCACAAGCATGCTGATGATACATCGTTGACTTTATCGGTTGGCGGCGATGAATTGTTACTTGACGGCGGACTTCATTCTTATGATTGGAGCGATTCCTATACTTTGGCTGTAAAGTCGCAGCGAGGACACAGTGGAGTTTTCTTTCCTCGGTTCGACGAGTTGTACTCTGGAATGTTGTATGACCCTCGGCACAACCGTGTTGCAAGTTCTCTCAGTATTGTCGATAGAGGGACACCCAATGAGTATTTTGTCGGACGTTGCGCCGTTAATGGCACTCATCATGTGAAGCGATCAGTCACTTTTGGTGATGGGGCGATGGCCGTTCAAGATTTTTTTACATGTCGAGATCAATTTGATGATGTTGCCGTACAAAGATTTCTTTTGCCTCTTGGGGCTGAGATTGCATATTCTCAAGGTGAAATTCGGGTGACAACGGTCGAGGCATGGATGACAATCCAATTTGACCCTCTGAGGAAGTTTGTTGTCAGAAGTGGCACCAAGGGGCAGTTGCCTGCCGGCTGGATTTCCCGCCAATGGGGCATCAAATTGCCGTGCGTTGCTGTAGATATCTTGCCTCGGGACGGGTGGTCAACTATGGATGCGTCAATAAAGTACGGAATGGTACGCCACAAAGCAGACAACTTGGATTGAAGAAACTGGACTTGACTGTCTATTTGTTGATGTGAGTCTCGCCGGCTGTGTGCTTCGACTAGATAGGTAATTCGGCTCTTCAGAATTGACCCATTTATGGTTCGTGTCAAGCAAGAAGTTGGGCTCTCCTGACGTAAGTGTGGGCAGGGCGACTGCAAAGTCGCCCTGCATGGACGGATGCGTCGGGAATTGGATGATTGCATAGTTTGTTCGTTAGGATGCTTCAGTGGATACAAATGAGAAGCCAAGGATACGTTTCGAGTCGCTGAGAATTTCCGATGCTAGGCGGATAGACGTTCGATGCGTGCGGACTGGCGTCGCCGTCGAGCCTGATGATTTGTGGTTTGAGTTTAGCAAGCCTGTCTCATTACTAACTGACAACATTGCAATAGCGCTGTCAACGCTTTGCGGGCGAGCGTTCGCCGCTATCCATTTTGATTTCGCTGTGTCGCACGCAGTTCTTGCCAGCGTTAAGGCCCTGACATTAGCGGAGGTATCAAGTGCCGGTCACGTCACTCCCGTGAAAGTGCCACGGGCCGGCCTGCAGTTGAGCTTTAGCGGGGGCTTCGATTCCCTGGCTGCTCTGTGCCTCATGCCTGACGAAACAAACTTGGTGTCTATGGACTTCGGCGGCCGGTTCAGCCGTGAACGAGCCTACTTCGAGAACTTCCCCACGGTCACAGTGAGCACAAATCTGGTGGCTCTCGGTTACAACAAACACAACTGGTCGTTCATGGGGTCGGGCGCTATCCTCGTTTCTGATCATTTTCGGGCCAAATATCTTACATTTGGCGGCATTTTGGAAGCTTTCGCAGGCAATCTTAGCCCTAATCCCGTGGCCGCTAAGAACACGACACCTGAGCCGTTCAAAGCAGCTGGCTACGCAAATGCGCCTTACGTTTTAGGGCTCACAGAAATCGGAACCCTGTTTGTACTTGCCGAGTACCGTCCCGACCATATCCGGGAGTCTCTCAAATCCGTGGCTAGTCCCGGAGAGGAAAAGCTATACAGAAAACAAGTATTGGCCCAGATAGTCGGAGACAGACTGGGTAAGTCCATTGACTTGGAAATAACACCTAAGCCTCCGAAGCCAGACTTCGCATTTGGTCAGAGCTTTGCGCTCGATTTCCTTAGCCTGTATGTGGCGAAGCATGCGGGTCAGACCGTTGCGAGCGACCTGGTCAGAGATATACCGGCAGAGGTCTTTGCCCTCTCGAAGAAGCTAGATCTGACGTTCTTCGAGAGAGCCAACCCCAACCTGTATGGAAGTTTCCCGGCAGAGCTCATGGGCGGTATCGCGGATCGGTTGGCTTGGGCGAAGATGCCCTTCTATACCGAGAAGGACTGGGCTGAATACGCCCAGGTGCGGGATATCCTCAAGAAACACTACCCCAGCATCGCAATGTAAAGAGTCAATTCTGAAGAGCCGGATGAATGCTTAGCCCTGCTTGGGGAATTGTTTGAACAATGAGTGATTAGTTGAAGTCTTGCAACCGAGTTCCAATTTTGAGCATTGCAGAAATTGCAGCTACAGTTCTTTTCGCGGCGCTGCCATCGCCATACGGGTTTACGGCCATGGCCATTTGGTCAAAGTAGTCTTGATCCTCATGAAGGCGTGTCACTTCAGTGACAATTCGCTCTTCGTCTGTTCCGATCAATTTGACGGTACCGGCGACAACGGCCTCAGGGCGTTCTGTGTTGTCGCGCATGACGAGTACGGGCTTACCGAGGCTGGGTGCTTCTTCTTGGACTCCACCTGAATCGGTCAGCACGATATGTGCAAGTGCAATCAGTCGTGTGAATTCTCCATATGAAAGAGGTTCCGTCACCATGACGTTGGCTTTGCCTTCGATGGCGGGCAGCACTGCCTCACGGACAACTGGATTCTTGTGTGCCGGCAGCACGATCATGATTTCGGGGTAGGCGTCGGCAAGTCGCGCCAACGCCCTGCCCACACCACGCATCGCACCGCCCTGGTTCTCACGTCGATGGGTGGTCACGAGAAGAATCTTCCTGCCACTCGCGGCGAGTTCCTCAAGAGCCTGGTCGGTAAAAGGAATTTTCTTGTCCACGGTCGTGAATAGAGCATCGATCACCGTGTTGCCCGTGACCACAATGTCGGCCTCATTCACGCCCTCGTCCAGCAGGTTCTGCTTGCTGGTATTTGTCGGTGCTAGGTGAAGGCTTGCGATCTGGGTTGTGATCTTTCGGTTGGCTTCCTCGGGGAACGGGGAGAAGAGGTTGTGGCTGCGCAGCCCGGCCTCGGCGTGCACCACGGGGATGCCATGATAGAAAGCGGCAATGGCCCCCGCTGTTGATGTCGTTGTATCGCCCTGGACGACAACAACGTCCGGTTTGGATTCGGCGAACAGCTTGTCTAGCCCGTTGATGGTCCGGGTCAGGATGTCTGAAAGGGACTGTCCGGGCTGAAGGATGTCCAGGTCATGATCCGGGGTGATTTCGAAGAGCTCGTTAACCTGATCGAGCATTTCACGGTGCTGGCCTGTCACTGTGACCACGCAATCCAACGAGTCAGATGCCTTCAGTGCAGCTACAATTGGCGCCATCTTGATGGCTTCCGGACGAGTTCCATAAATGGGCATGACAACGGGCATAGTTCCCCCAATATAAGAGTTAGTTAGTCAGATCAGACTTTATCCGACAAATGGATTTCTAGCGATTTTGGTGGTGCGGCTCTCTCATACCCATGGTGCTATTCGCTTACCGGATGGGGGAGTCGCACTCCGGGTTCAGGAAAACCGTGAACAGCCCGCCGGTCTCAATGACAAAGCGGCGTAGCCATTTGGCGGGCGACAGCTCCGGATCCGTGGCCACCATCTGCACCTTCGACGGCGTGCATTGGTTCATCAGGCGTTCCGACCGGGCCACGTGGTACTTGGAGGTCACCACCACAACCGACTTCCAGCCACGCTCGCTCGCCAGAAACCCCACGGCATCCGCCTCGCCGCGCGTATCCATGGGCTCGGGCAGGAAACAAATCACCGACGGGTCCAGGGAATGGGCGTCACAGTACTGGTCCGCCGTCGAGTTTCCCGGGGTGTCGGTGTTGGAGAGCACCAGGAACGGGGCGTTGAGCTCGTCCCGAACCTTCAGCGCCTCAGGAAGGCGCTCCTTGCTGGCGCCGCCCAGCATCACCACTGCGTCGGCCTTATTCAAGGGGGGCGTGTGCACGTTGTAGAAGAGCTGGGACGCGAAGAACAGCCACAAAAGCAGCACCACCAGAACAGCCAGGACCACCTTGGACGGTGTCAGGCGAAAGGGCATAGCGGTGGCGGGCATCGGCCCAGTCTAGCGGCCCATCATGGGCGTCCCGTGCGCTCCGGACCCGCCATCCACCCGCCCACCAGGGCATTGTGCTGGCCCAGCGTCGGCGCAGGGGAGGGCGCCACCGAACCGGTCAGGCGCAGCGGCGAGGCCAAGGTGCGGAATCCGTCGGATTCGGTGGCCACCGTGCCCCGGTGCTGGGCGTGTTCGCTGTTGAGGGCCTCATTGACCGTCTGGACCTTGGATACCGGCACGTGGTGGGCCGTGAGTAGTTCTATTGCCTCATCGTCCGTGAACGGCTGCAGCGCCTCCTCCAGCGCCGCCCGGAATTCAACGGGGAACTCGTTGCGCCGCGTCTGCTCACGGAAGCGCTCGTCCTCAAGCCACTCCGGCCGGTTCAGCGCCTCGGTGAGCCGGGGGAATAGCCGGTCCCCGGCGATAGGGATCGCTATGGAGCCGCGGCCGGTCAGGAAGGTGCTGAACGGGGTGGACATGGCATGGTCATTGCCGCAGGCCACCGGTTCCTCGCCGTGCAGGGCGCGCATGCCCACGGATTCCAGCACCGAGACAAGGCTGTCCAGCATGGCCACGTCAATGTGCTGCCCCTGCCCGGTGTTGTTGCGTTCGTTGATGGCTGCCAGCGCCGCGATGGCGCCGTACAGCCCCGGGATGACGTCGCCAATGCTGATCCCGATCCGGGTGGCCTCCCCGCCCGGCCAGCCGGTGACCGACATCAGCCCGCTCATGGCCTGGGCAATGAGGTCGTACGCCGGCGCCTTCTGCAGCGGCCCGTCCTGCCCAAATCCGGAGATACTCACCAGCACCAGCCGCGGGTTTTCCTCCAGCAGGCTCGCGGGGGAGAGGCCCAGCCTGGCCATGACACCCGGCCTGAAGTTTTCAATGACGACGTCGGACCGCCTCACCAGGGCCAGCAGCCGCTCGCGTTCCGCCTGATCCTTCAGGTCCATGGTGACCCCGCACTTGCTGCGGTTGAACAGCCGGTAGTAGGCGGATTCGCCGTTGTACCAGGGGCCGAAGTGGCGGGAGTCGTCGCCGTCGGGGCTTTCCACCTTGATGACCTCCGCACCCAGGTCCGCCAGGATCATGGCACAAAACGGGCCGACCAGCACCCGGGACAGGTCGAGAACCCGGAGGCCCTCAAGCGAGCCGGGGCGGTTCAGGGCGGCGGGCGCCGGAGCAGTCTCCTGGACATTTGTGGTGGTCATGGCGAAGGCAGTCCTTTTCAACGATGGCGACCCGGCAGCCCGGGACGTGTAACTGCCATCACACCACCGAACGGGGGTGCCCGCCCCGTGGTCGCCGTTCATTTCGTCTGGGATTACAGACGCCAGGGGCTACCATTGCCCCATGGGAACACAGAACTTGCCGCAGGTCCCGGCAGCCAAGAACGTGCTGTCGGTGCTGCGCTACATTGCCGCGCAGGCCGGGCCCGTGGGTGCCGCAGCTATATCCAGGGACGTGGAGTTGCCGCCCTCCACCACCTACCACCTGCTCACGGCGCTCATCGAGGACGGCTTTGTGGTCCACCTGCCCGAGGAGCGCAAGTATGCGCTGGGCGTCACGGCGCACGAACTGGGCACCGGCTACACGCGCCAGGTCCCGCTGCAGCGCCTGGCCCGCTTCCCCATGGCCCAGCTCGTGGAGCGTACCAAGCGCACGGCCCACCTGGCCGTGATGCACGGCCGCGAGGTCATCTACGTGATCGAGGAGCGGGCCAAGAGGCAGAGCACGCTGGTGACCAACCCCGGCGTCCGGCTGCCAGCCCACCTCACCGCCAGCGGCCGGGCCATGCTCGCGGCCATGTCAGGGTGCGCCACCATGTGCCCGGCCCGCAGACCCGCCAAACCGTAGGCCTTGGAAAAGGTGCGCAGGATAACCAAATTGGGGTGGCGGTTCAACAAGGCGAGGCTGTGCCGGGAGGCGGCATCGGCGTCGTCCATGAACTCCACGTAGGCCTGGTTCAGGACCACCACCACGTGGGAGGGAATGCCGGCCAGAATCTCCTCCAGCTCGGCAGCAGTCAGGACTGTCCCCCGTGGGGTTGTTGGGGCTGCACAGGAGCACTGCCGCGGTGGAGTGCGTGAGTGCCTGTGCCATGGCGGGAAGGTCGTGCCTGTGGTCAGCCGTCAGCGGCACGCTGACATCGCGGGCCCCGGTCAGGCGCGCCAGGATGGGGTAGGCCTCGTAGCTGCGCCATGCAAAAACCACCTCGGTGCCCGGGCCCGCGAACGCCGTTAACAACTGCTGGAGCACCGCGAGGGATCCGGTACCGGTCACAATTTGCTCCCGCCCTACGCCCAGTTCGCTGCTGAGTGCCACAATCAGTGGATCTCCCACCAGCGTGGCGTACCGCTGGCAGTGCTGGGCCGCCGAGTTGATGGCGGCCAGCACCGCCAGCGACGGCGGCAAAAAGGATTCGTTCGACGACGCACGCCAGGTGGGTGGGAGCTGCCCGCCGGCCGTGGAATAGACGGGCAACGAGGCCACCAGCTCGCGGGGCTGGCTTCTCCGCCACAGCCTGGTGCGTGTTCATGGTTTTCCTTTGCTGGTTGGGTTAGCGGGTTGCGACGGGCTCGCGTGCGGCGTCGTCGGCCGGGTAGATCATCTCGGCCGGCGGGTGGTTGAAGCGCTTGGCCACGGGGTAGTAGACAAGGGCCGTCGCCACCAGTCCAACGATCCAGGAGATGTCGGCGCCGCCCAGGAGGGGAGTGATGGGGCCGGTGTGCATGTGCTGGGCCAGGAACGGGATCTGCACAACAACGCCGAATGCGTAGGTGAGCAGGGCCGGAACGTTCCAGGCGCCGTAGCGTCCCTTGGGGTCGTACAGTGCCGGGACGTCAACCTTTTCCTTGGAGGAGAAGTAGAAGTCCACCAGGTTGATGGAGCTCCACGGGATGAACACCATCAGCAGCAGGAGCACAAAGTTCTTGAAGTTGGAGATGAAGTCCGCCGACGCCACCAGGGCGATGATGACGGAGACGGAAATGAAGCCGATGACGTAGGCAAAGCGCACCCACGGGGCAAAGCGGAGCTGGCGGGTGAAGGCGCTGACGGAGGTCAGGATGGTCATGTATCCGCCGTAGGCGTTGAGCGTGTTGACCGTCAGCTTGCCCACCACAATCACGATGTACATGAGCACGGCAAAGGCGCCGCCGCCAGCGAGCTCGCCCACAAAGGCCACCTGGCCGTCAAGGAAGGCATGGCCCGCGGCCATGGGGATGGCGGCGAACAGTGCGCCGAGCGTCATGGACCACTGCGCGCCCAAAACGGAACCGGACATGCACGCAAGGAACGTTTTGCGGGCGGGGGTGTTGGCCGGCAGGTAGCGGGAGTAGTCGGCAACATAGGGGCCGTAGGTCAGCTGCCAGCCGGCGCTGAGGGAGATGGCGAGCAGGAACGTGGGGAAGGCGAAGCCGCCTGTGCCCAGGATGGCGCCGACGTCGTGCTTGAGGAAGAGCTGGATGCCAAGGAAGGTGAAGCCGATGATGCCCACAACCGTGGAAATGCGCCCCTGCAGGTGAATGTACTTGTAGCCCATGGTGGCCACCAAGACAGTCAGTGCGCCAAAGATGATGACGCCCACGGCCGGGTTTCCGGTGGGGATGATCTGGTTCACTGCCTGGCCGGCCAGAACGGCGCCGGTGGCTGCGAAGCCCAGGTACATGATGATGACCAGAACCAGGGGAATGACGGCACCAAACACACCAAACTGGGCGCGGCTGGAGATCATCGGGGGCATGCCAAGCTTGGGCCCCTGGGCTGCGTGCAGGGCCATGACGGCGCCACCGAGGATGTTGCCAATAAACAAACCAATGATGCCCCAGAACGCGTTCGCCCCAAAGATCACGGCCAGGGCGCCGGTGACGATCGCGGTGATCTGCATGTTCGCCCCAAACCACAGGGTGAACTGGCCAAAAGGCTTGCCGTGGCGCTCGCTGTTCGGCACGAAGTCGATGGAGCGCCGCTCAATGGCTGGCCCGCTCTTTCGCACGGTTTGAATCCTAGGCATAACATTCCTCCGTTGGAATCTGCAAAACCCGTGGGTCCGTATTTCTTCTTCCATCTGAGCATGATTGACGCGATACGGGTGACTTGCTTCACTAAAATCGTCTGCGATCACAGACAAACGTCCCCGCGGTGTGATCTGGCGCATAGTCGGCTTCGGGGCCGGGCTTTGTTCGAATAGCCGCCATGTTCGACGGCGTCGCTGAACCGTTGCGCGCCCGCCCGGCGCGGCGTCCGTGAGCGAGTCGCCATCCCGACCACTGTTCTTGCAAGGAGATTTCCCTTGACCGCCACCACAGTCCCCACTGACAAACTGCCCTAATCTTGACGGCGACTTCATTTATTTTGAGAGTCTGCTGCCGGCCAACGAACTGGCCCGGCTAAACACCATCCGCGACTGGATGGAAGCCAATGTCCGACCCATTGCCCGTGACTTTTGGAACCGCAACGAATTCCCAGTCCACTGATCCCGAGGTCGCCGAGCTGGACATGATCAGCCCGGTGCGCCGACAGCGCCACTCGCACTTGTTTGCTGGCATGGTGACGGCCGCCATCCACCGAGTGGACGCCTCCTTCGGCACCTTCTTCAGCGGTCATGACGGGCTGTTTACGGGTTCGATTGAACTGCTCGCCTCGGCGGAACAGCAGGCTGCCTGGCTGCCTGACATTTATGCCCTTCGGAAAACGGGTGTCTTTGCCATCACTGAGCCACTGGCCGGATCCGATGTTGCCGGCGGTGCGCAAACAGCTGCCGTCCGCGACGGTGGTCACTGGGTCCGACTACGTCATTGTGTGGGCCAAAGATGTGGCAGACAGCCAGGTCAAGGGCTTCCTGGTTGACACCGCCACTGCTGGTTTCACGGCGACGCTGATTGAGAACCGCATTGCCCTGCGCGCGGTCCAGAACGCCGACATTGTCCTGAAGGACGTCGTCGTGCCGCACTTTAACAAACTCGCCAACGCCAACAGCTTTCGCGACACCAACAAGGTGCTGAAAACCACCCGGGCCACCGTGGGTTGGCAGGCCGTGGGCATTCAGTTGGCGGCCTTCGATGTGGCCCGCAAGTATGCCGTGGAACGGCACCAGTTTGGCAAGCCGATCGCCAGCTTCCAGCTCATTCAGGAACAGCTTGTCACCATGCTCTCCAACGCCCAGGCGTCGATGGGCATGATGGTCCGGCTGGCGCAGATGGAGGATGAGGGCACCACCCGCAACGAACACTCCGCCATGGCCAAGGCGTTCGTGACGAAGTGCATGCGTGAGTCTGTGGCGCTGGGTCGGAGCATCCTCGGTGGCAACGGTGGCAACGGTGTCTCGGTGGACTATTGAAATGGCCAAAATCTTCTGTGACGCCGAGGCCATTTACAGCTATGAGGACACCTACGAGATCAACACCCTGGTGGCAGGACGGGCCATCACGGGCATCGCGGCCTTCGTGTAGTAAAAGCGGGCGCATTGTCTGGCATCACAGACGGACGGCGTCGGGAACCCCTAGGATTGCGTGGCGGCTGGGGGTTGGATAAGAGCATAAGAACTTTTAGCGGAGCCCGCTGGCTTTGCCTGCTGAACCAATAGTTAAGGAAAATCATGGCAACGATGCATGACCCATCCCGCACCATCCGCGCAGCGCGCGGCACGGACCTCTCGGCCAAGTCCTGGCAGACGGAGGCGCCCCTGCGCATGCTCATGAACAACCTTGACCCGGAAGTTGCCGAGCGCCCCGAGGATCTGGTGGTCTACGGCGGAACGGGCCGCGCAGCCCGCTCCTGGGAGGCCTATGACGCCATCGTGGCCACGCTGAAGACGCTCGACGACGACGAAACTCTCCTGGTGCAGTCCGGCAAGCCGGTGGGTGTTTTCCGCACCAATGTGTGGGCCCCGCGCGTGCTCCTGGCCAACTCCAACCTGGTGGGGGACTGGGCCACCTGGCCGGAGTTCCGCAAGCTGGAGGCCGAAGGCCTGATGATGTACGGCCAGATGACTGCCGGCTCATGGATCTACATTGGCACCCAGGGCATCCTGCAGGGCACCTTTGAAACGTTTGCAGCCATTAGTGAGAAGCGCTTTGGCGGCGCCCTCGCCGGCACGCTGACCTTGACGGGCGGCTGTGGCGGCATGGGTGGTGCGCAGCCGCTGGCCGTCACGCTCAACGGCGGCGCCTGCCTGATTGTGGATGTTTCCGCCGAACGTCTCCAGCGCCGTGTTGGCAAGCGCTACCTCGACGAGCTGGCCCCCGACCTGGACACTGCGTTGGCTCGCGTGCTGGAAGCCAAAGCAAACAAGACCCCGCTGTCCGTCGGTGTTGTGGGCAACGCTGCCGAAGTGTTCCCGGAAATCCTGCGCCGCCACCAGGCGGGCGAATTCACCGTTGACATTGTCACCGACCAGACCAGCGCGCACGATCCGCTGTCCTACCTGCCCACCGAATATTCGGTGGCGGAATGGGTTGCCGAGTCCGAGGCTGATCCCGAGGGCTTCACCAAGAAGTCCCAAAACGCCATGGCCCGCCACGTCCAGGCCATGGTGGAGTTCCAGGACGCCGGCGCCGAAGTGTTTGACTACGGCAACTCCATCCGCGACGAAGCACGCAAGGGCGGTTACAACCGCGCCTTTGAATTCCCCGGCTTCGTCCCGGCCTACATCCGCCCGCTCTTCTGCGAAGGCATGGGCCCGTTCCGCTGGGTTGCACTCTCCGGCGACCCGGAAGACATTCGCGTCACCGACGAGGCCCTGAAGGAACTCTTCCCCGAGAACGAGCACCTGCACCGTTGGATCAACGCAGCCCAGGAACACGTTGAGTTCGAGGGTCTGCCCGCCCGGATCGCCTGGCTCGGCTACGGCGACCGTGCCAAGGCCGGGGTGATGTTTAACCAGTTGGTGGCGGACGGTAAAGTCAAGGCCCCCCTGGTGATTGGCCGTGACCACCTCGACTCGGGGTCGGTGGCTTCGCCCTACCGTGAGACCGAATCCATGAAGGACGGCTCTGACGCGATCGCCGACTGGCCGCTGCTGAACGCCATGCTCAACACAGCATCCGGGGCCACCTGGGTGTCCATCCACCACGGCGGTGGCGTGGGCATTGGCCGTTCCATCCATGCCGGCCAGGTGTCAGTTGCCGACGGTACGCCGCTGGCTGCCGAGAAGCTGGCCCGCCTGCTCACCAACGACCCCGGCATGGGCGTCATCCGCCACGCCGACGCCGGCTACGAACGCGCCATCGACGTTGCGGCCGAGCGCGGGGTCCGTGTCCCGATGCAGGAGCAGTAAGCCCTCTCGCGGGACAAGAAAACCCCGCCCCGGACTCATGTCCGCGGCGGGGTTTTCTTGCGTGCCAGGCGCCTGTGCGCCGGTGGGCCCAGGCGCACAGGCGGGACGCGCGCGCGAGGTGCGTGTCCGGCGTCGTACGTTAGCGGCGCCAGTAGTACGGGACGGTGCTGGAGACCTTTAGCAGGCCCGAGCGTTCCAGAATGGGGCGGGAAAACTCGGACGAATCACTGTGGACCAGCGTCTTGCCCTGGGCGATGGCCGAACGGGCCCGCGCAGCCGTCAGCGCCCGGTAGATGCCGCGGCCCCGGTAAGCCTTGAGTGTGGACCCACCCCAAATCCCCGCAAAGTCGGTGCCGGGCACTGGCTCGAGCCGGCCGCCACTGACGATCTTGCCGTCGGTCTCGGCCACCCAGAGTTCCATGCCGTCGTTGCGGGCCAGGCGGGCCAGCAAGGCATCGGCCATGCGCGTGTCGACTGCCTCGCCGAAGGCCTCATCGGCCATGGCGCTCATGGCCCGGATGTCGGACTCGGTGGTGATTTTTCTCAGCGTCACGCCGTCGGGCTCGGGTACGTTGGCGCACAGGCCCTCGAGCGGCCCCACCATGATGGATTCGGCCTCCTCGGGGGCGAAGCCCTGCGCCACGAGTGCCTCAGGCAGCCCGGGGGAGTCGTCGTGCAGGCGGACCTTCCACTCAACCTTGCCGACCCCGGGGTCGGCGCGGTAGTGCTCCAGGGCGCCGGACACCAGGCCCGGCATGTCGTTCGTCCCGGCTCCGTCCAGGTCCCGGTAGGTGACGAAGCCGAGCCCGCCGGCGAAGGTAGCCAGGCGCAGGGGGCCCAGTCGGGTCACACTGATTGCGCTGGGCGTTTCGGCCTCTGTGCGGAGTTGCTCGTCGTAGGCCTGCAGGTAGCGCTCTTTAATAGTCATTGGCATTAGCTTCTCAGGCTCGGACAACCTGGGCAAGTGACACGCGCCACGGGTCCTGCTAATTTACTGCAGCGGCAGTTCGGTCAACGTCCCGCCCGCCGGAGCAAGGGCCGCAGGAAAGCCCTTGTGGCGGGGGCGTATCCTGATCCCATGGAATCCGAGGTGAGGAATCTGGTCCTGGGAACCGGCATCTCAGTGCCCTGCCTGGTTCAAGGGGATGCGGGGGCAAAGCCGCTGTTGCTGCTGCATGCGTGGGGTGAGTCCCGGTGCAGCTTTGACCGGCTGGTGCCGTTGCTGGGCAACTTCAGGGTTTACGCGCCCGACCTGCGCGGGCAGGGCGACGCAGACAAGCCGGAGGACGGGTATTCCCTGGCCGAACAGGCCGGGGACGCCGCAGCAATTCTGGCGGCCCTCCATGTGCCCGCTGCCTTCGTGCTTGGTTCCTCCAGCGGTGGATATGTGGCGCAGCAACTGGCGATCATGCACCCGGACCGGGTTGCGGCGCTGGTCCTGGTGGGATCTCCCGTGAGCCTGCGGGGGAGGCCTAGCTTCGCCGCCGACGTCGATGCCCTCACGGACCCTGTCGCGGAGGACTGGGTGCGGGAGTCGCTGTCCTGGTTTCCCTTGGTGCAAGAGGTTCCGCAGTGGTATTTCCGGGACCGTGTGCGCGACGGTGCCCGTATGCCGGCGTACGCGTGGAAACGAATTCTGGCGGGATTGACTGAGGCAACGCCGCCCACTGAGGCCGGGGCCATCCACGCACCCACGCTGATGCTGTGGGGCGCACGCGAGAACGTGCTGCCGCGCTGGCAGCAGGACGCCCTGATGGAGCGCATTGACGGGGCAGTGTTGAAGGTCTATCCCGAGGCGGCACACCTGGTTCTCTGGGAATGTCCGGCACAGGTGGCCATGGATGCGACGGCGTTCCTGCTTTCCCTTGGTTGATGTCCCGGCCCGGGCCTGTCACCAACGCAAGCAATGTCCCACCGTGGCGCTACGGTTAAACCATGACCCTCACAGTGGCCCAACTCTCCGAATCCGAGCTCCTGGCCCGGATTTTCCCGCGCCTGCACGCCGGCACCACCATGCTGCTGGGCCCGGGGGACGACGCCGCCATCATCGCAGCCCCCGACGGCCGCACAGTCATTTCCATCGACACCCAAGTGCAGGACAAGGACTTCCGCCTGCTCTGGCCCAACGGCAGCACGTCCACCGGATTCGACGTCGGCTGGAAGGCCGCCGCCCAAAACCTCAGCGACATCAACGCTATGGGCGCTGTTGCCACGGCCATGGTGGTGAGCCTCACTTTGCCGGGGGCGACGCCGGTCAGCTGGGTTGAGGAGTTGGCCGACGGCTTGAGCGCGGCGATTCTTGCGCTCGGTGCCCCTCAGTGTTCAGTGGCCGGCGGGGACCTGTCCGGCGGCAGCGAACTCGTGGTGACAGTTGCCGTGACAGGCTCCCTCGATGGCTGTGCGCCAGTACTGCGCAGCGGCGCTCAGCCAGGAGACCAAATAGCTGTTTGCGGGAACATGGGTGCTTCCGCTGCCGGCTGGGCGCTGCATGAGAGCAGCATCCCGGCCGCTGAGTTCACCCCCGCCCTGGCAGCAGCCGCCGCGCTCTTTTGCCGGCCGGAGCCGCCGCTGGCTGCCGGAGCGCTAGCTGCGCGCGCTGGAGCCACCGCCATGATGGATATTTCCGACGGCTTGTTGCGCGACGCCACACGGTTGGCCACAGCCAGTGAAGTCTCACTCGATTTGGACGGTGCAGTGCTGCGCGCGATGGCCAACGGACTTCAGGATTGCGCCGTCGTCCTGGGCGCCGACCCGCTCAGCTGGGTGCTGACCGGCGGCGAAGACCATGGACTGTTATCCACATTCCCGGCGAACGTGCCGCTCCCGACAGGCTTCATTAGGATAGGCTCAGTAGTGTCATTGGGGACGGCCAAAGGGGCTGTGAGCATTGACGGACAGAACTTCAAAGGCGCCTTAGATGGCGCCGTGGGATGGGATCATTTTGCAGTCTAAGATCGCGGCAACTGCGCCCGTTGTTCGCCGCTGGTTGGCCATGGCAGAACAAACCTTGGCCAATCACAGTGACCGGCTCAACGCCATCAACATCTACCCGGTGGCGGATGCGGATACCGGCACAAACCTGTACCTGACAGTCCGTGCGGCAGCGCATGCCGTCACCGACATGGAAGCTGCCGACGTCGGCGCCACCATGCGCGTTGCAGGACGTGCCGCCATGGAACAAGCACGCGGCAACTCAGGCACCCTCTTCGCTGTTTTCCTGGCCGCACTGGCGGAGCCGTTGGCCGGGGCGCAACGCCTGAGCGGGCCCTTGCTTGCAGCGGCCCTGCACAGGGCCCAATTGCGGGCGTGGAGCGCGTTGAGTGAACCCATGCCCGGGACAATACTCTCGGTCCTGGAGGCAGCAGCCGGCGGTGCAACCGTGGCGCAGTCAATGCTCCACGGCGACGAATCAAACAATGCCCTGGCCCAAACAATTGATGGCGCCGTTGTCGCAGCCCGTGAAGCCGTGGTGCTGACAGAATCCCAACTGGGTGTTCTCAGCGAAGCCCACGTTGTGGATGCCGGCGCCGTTGGCTTGTTGCTCATCCTGGACTGTTTGCGCTCAGTGATTGTGGGCGAGCCGTTGCAGGAGGACTTGTTGGATGGTTTGTCGGGGTACAAGGTCCAAGATCCCAACATTGCCTTGTCCATGCCCGAACAAGAGGGCGTGGAAGTCATGTGCACCATCCAGCTCACGCCCCTGGCTGCAGCCGGATTGCGGCTGCAGCTCGATAGCCTGGGCGATTCGGTGATCATGAGCGCCGTTTCCGAACTTGCCGACGCCACAGGCGCCTACCCGTGGCGGGTGCACGTTCACGTACCCTCTGCCACCGCGGCGCTTGAGGCCATCCAGTCTGTGGGTGATCCAAACAATGTGAGCATTTCGGCACTAACAGCCACTGCCACCGAGGACGCCCATGACTTCCTCTGACCCCGAGTCGGGCTACCGAGATCTGAGCCTTGACCTGTCCCGGCTTGTTGGTGCCGCCACCGCCACGTCAGTGGCCAAGGCCCTTGAAATTACCACTGTGGGTGAAATGCTCCATCAGTTCCCCCGACGCTACCTGGCCCGCGGCGACCTGACAGACCTGGACCAACTGGTGGTCGATGAGGACGTCACCATTCTGGCCCGGGTGGTCGCCCAGTCCACCCGGTACATGCAAACACGCAAGGGCACCATCAGCGACGTTGTCATCACGGACAATTCCGGTCGCCCGTCATCGCTGCGCATTAGCTTCTTCAACGGCTTCAAAGCCAAGGCCGAACTCCGTCAAGGTGTGTTGGCCATGTTTTCCGGCAAGGTCTCCCTGTACAACGGCAACAAGGTCCTGACCAACCCCGGCTATGTCTTGCTGCCCGACGACGAGCTGGCCGAACACGAAGTTGAGGTCCAGGCCGCCAAACCCGTGCCGATCTACCCGGCAACGGCAAAGTTCCCCAGCTGGAAGACCCAGCACGTCATCGCTGCCCTGCTGCCGGCCCTGGACCTGGAAAAGATTCCGGATCCCGTTCCCAAACACATTGCTGCACGGGAAAAGCTCATGCCACTGTGGGATGCGTACACCGAAATCCACGCGCCCTCGGACATGGAGTCGTGGCCCCGAGCCCGCAAACGGTTCCGTTTCCAGGAGGCGCTGGCGTTGCAGACGGCCCTGGCCCAGAAACGTTTCGAGGCCATGCACCAGAACGCCACGGCCCGCCCCGCTGTCCGGGGCGGGCTCTTGGATGCCTTCGATGCACGGCTGCCCTACACGCTCACGGCCGGTCAGCTGGGCATTGGTGAACTGATTTCCGACGAAGTTGCTGCCGGCCATCCCATGCACAGGCTGTTGCAGGGCGAGGTGGGCTCGGGCAAGACAGTCATCGCCCTGCGGGCCATGTTGCAAGTGATTGACGCGGGCGGGCAGGCCGCGTTTCTGGCCCCCACCGAGGTGCTTGCCGTGCAACATGTGCACTCCATCGCTGCGTTGCTTGGATCCTTGGGGGCGGGGCCACTTCTTGGTGGTCCCCACGCCACGGCCGTGACCCTGCTGACCGGAGCCCTGCCGGCAGCGGCCAAGAAGAAAGCGTTGCTGGCGGCAGCCTCCGGCGAGGCCGGAATTGTGATTGGCACGCACGCGCTCCTGTCCGAGAACGTACAGTTCGCGGACCTTGGTTTGATTGTGGTCGATGAGCAGCACCGTTTTGGGGTGGAACAACGTGATGCCCTGCGGGCCAAGGCGCTCAAGCCCCCGCACGTTCTGGTCATGACGGCCACCCCCATTCCCCGGACCGTGGCCATGACTGTTTTTGGTGATCTGGAAATCTCCGAGCTGACGGAACTTCCCGCCGGGCGGGCGCCCATCATCACTCACGTGGCGCCGCTGGCTGAACACCCCAGTTGGGAGTCCCGGGTGTGGGCGCGCTGCCGTGAAGAGGTCGACGCCGGCCACCAGGTGTATGTTGTGTGCCCCAAGATCGGCGACGATC
This sequence comes from Arthrobacter sp. TMN-49, assembly GCF_054511095.1. Lineage (NCBI taxonomy): Bacteria > Bacillati > Actinomycetota > Actinomycetes > Micrococcales > Micrococcaceae > Arthrobacter > Arthrobacter sp. TMN-49. The sequence continues at coordinate 115,314 of NZ_JBTNDH010000002.1, forward strand.
CGGACGCCGACGACATCGCCCCGAACGGCGACGAGCGCCCCATGGTCGGGGTGCTGGAGGTAGTAGAGTATTTGCGTTCCGTCCCTGCACTGGCGGGCCAACGCATCGAGGTCCTCCACGGGCGTCTGGACTCCCCGGAGAAGCAGGCCACCATGGCTGCCTTCGAAGCCGGTGAGATTGATGTTCTGGTCTCCACCACAGTCATCGAGGTGGGTGTCGACGTGCACAATGCCACGCTGATGGTGATTCTGGATGCCGACAGATTTGGGATTTCCTCACTTCACCAGTTGCGTGGACGGGTGGGGCGTGGCGGGCACCCCGGCACGTGTTTGCTCGTGACGAATCTTGAGCCGGATCATCCGAGCCGCAAACGCCTGGATGTGGTGGCGTCCACCACTGACGGTTTTGTGCTGGCACGGGAGGATTTACAGATGCGCCGCGAGGGTGACATTCTTGGCGCCCGGCAGTCCGGCGGAAACAGCGGGCTGCGCGTGCTGAGCGTGCTCCGGGATGAAGATCTCATTGCCCGCGCACGCGCCGACGCCACTGAGATAGTGGACAAGGACCCCGGGCTTGAATTTCATCCGGCCCTGAAACTTGAAATTGACATGTATGTGACAGAAAAGAATGAGGCATTCCTTGAACGTGGTTAGCACAGTGGTACACCGGGCGGCACAAGCATGAGCCGCATCGTGGCAGGTGCCGCCGGCGGCTCGGTGCTGGTCTCCGTGCCGGGGGACGGCACCCGTCCCACCACGGACAGGGTCAAGGAGGCGTTGTTTTCCCGGCTGGAATCCATGAACATGCTCGCTGGGGTGCGCGTCCTGGACCTGTACGCGGGCTCCGGCTCTCTGGGCGTGGAAAGTGCGAGTCGTGGCGCCAAATCCGTTGAACTTGTTGAGTTCAACGACAAGGCAGCGGCGGTGTGCCAACTCAACGCCCAGCTGGTCAACAAGGTCCTTGGCACCAAGGCCGTGACAGTGCAGCGTTCCAAGGTGGAAACGTTCCTGGCCCGGGTGGCCGAGACTGGTGTGGACCAGTGGGATCTGGTGTTCCTGGACCCGCCCTATCCGTTGACTGAGGAAGAACTCGCTCTGGTGCTGTCCCTGCTGGCGCCTCGCCTGAGCTCCTACGCGGTGGTGGTGGTGGAGCGCTCGGCCAGGACCCCGGAACCCAGCTGGCCGCAAACCCTTGAGCGTTTCGCCGAGAAGAAGTACGGCGAGACGCGCCTGTGGTTCGCGGAGCCCGCGGGGGACTAGCTCCGCCCGCCGTCACTGGACAGATCATGCCGCCATACTCATTTTTAGGGGCACGATCTGTCCAGTGACGGGGCTAGATAAGCATCAGCTATATCTGGCACACGCCAAGATATGGCGAGTATCTTTGTGGTAGGGAGCTCCCGAGACGGGGCGTTCCTGCACAATTTGTTTACAACTGCATAGACAGGCCGTTGAGATCGTCCCGGGTGGGGCAGGGTGAACCGCTACGACCGTTGCTCCGTTGAAAGGATCTGGTCATGGAATATCTCACCCCCTTCATTCCATTGCTTGTTGTCATTGTTGCCGTGGTGCTCGCCGCCTTGCTGATCCGGGCAGGCGTCAAACTGATGTGGCAGGTGGCCGAGCCCAATGAGGCTCTCATCATTTCCGGGTTCACCCGTGGCAACGTCGGCACCAGTGACGGCATGGACTTCAAGATCGTCACCGGCAAGGGCGCTTTTGTCATTCCCGGACTGCAAACTGTCAGGGCGCTGTCCCTGACCTTGAATGAGACAGAACTGCAGGTCAACTGCGTGACCTCCCAGGGCATCCAGGTGGTGGTTCAGGGTGTGGTGATCTTCAAGATTGGTGACTCAACACCGTTCATCGCCAACGCAGCACGGCGATTCCTGGGACAGCAGCCCAAGATGGAAAGCCAGGTATACAACGTCTTTGAGGGCCACCTGCGCTCCATCATTGGCAGCATGACGGTGGAAGAAATCATCCGCGAACGCGACAAGCTCGCCTCCCAGGTCCGCAGCGCCAGCGGGACGGAAATGTAAAAGTTGGGTCTGGTGGTTGACTCACTGCAGATCAAGGACCTGGAGGATCCCACCGGGTACATCCAGAACTTGGCTAAGCCGCACATCGCCCAAGTCAAGATGGAAGCCAGGATCGCCGAGGCAACCCGGAACCGTGAGGCCGCCGAAAAGGAGGCGGAGGCGGCGTCACTGATTGCCGACGCCCAAAGCGTCTCAGCCATCAAGCAGTCGGCCGCCCAGGCCAACGCCGAGACGGCCAAGGCCAATGCTGCCCAGGCCGGCCCGCTGGCTGATGCAACAGCCCGCCAGCAGGTGGTGGTGCAGGAAACGCAGGTGGCCAAACTGGAAGCAGACAGGGAGGAACAAAAACTCCAAACGTCCATCCGCAAGCCCGCTGATGCCAAGGCCTACGCCCAACGGACTGAAGCCGAAGCGCAAAAAGCTGCAGACATCAGTGCCGCCGAGGCCAAGGCCAGGAAGACTGAACTGGAAGCACAGGCAAATGCGACGGCGGCCGCCGCCACGGCAGGTGCCACCCGCGTCACGGGTGAGGCCGAAGCTGCGGCGACGAAGGCACGCGGGGAGGCTGCGGCGTCGGCGATCAAGGCCAAGGCGCTGGCAGAAGCGGACGGCATCAAAGCCCGTGCCGAAGCGCTGGGAACCAACCAGGAGGCTGTCATCTCCCAGCAACTGGCCGAAAATATGCCGGCCATTGTGGCGGCAGCCGCGGAACCCTTCGCCCACGTGGGCCAGCTGACGGTGCTCAATGGCGGCGACGGCATCAACAACATGGTGGGCGGGATCCTGTCCCAGGTGGGCAGCTACCTGCCAGCCATGCAGGCGTCGCTGAAGAACGGCCGCGTTCCCAAGCCGCAGGAGCCACCGCATGCACAGGGATCTTGACAGGAGCCTGACCGGGAAGATTGGCCGGGTTACGGGAACCATCGGCCCGGATACTTTGGGCGAGGTGATGTTGGAGGTCAGGGGAGGCACGGCGGCGTACTTGGCCCGCCCGTATGACGGCGCCAGCGTCTACCGCATGGGTGAGCAGGTTCTTGTCATGTACTTGGAGCCGCCACAAACCGTCTACGTTGAGACCCTGCCGGAGTTCTTGCAACATCCGGGGTGAGGTGCCGCAGGCGTGCCACGTCACGCAAAGGGAAAGGGTGACCCGTCACAGTAGGGTGGTACACAATCCCCGCCCCGACGGACCCTAAGGAACCCTTTGTGAAGCAATTGAGAATAGGCCTCATTGGTGCCGGCGGCATTGCCGGCGTCCACATTGCCGGGTGGCAACAACTGGGAGCACACGTCAGCATCTATTCACGCTCCGGTGCGGCGCAGCTGGTGCAGCACTACGGCATTGCCGAGTTGTCCACGCTGGCGGAATTGCTGGCGGCTAGTGACATGGTCAGCATCCTGACGCCCACCACCACACACCACCACTACGCCATGGCAGCCATCGCAGCGGGCAAGGACGTAATCTGCGAAAAGCCCCTGGCGGAGACCACGCAGCGTGCCGCGGAGATGGCCAACGCCGCCCGTGAAGCCGGTGTCCGGCTCTTTCCTGCGCACGTGGTGCGGTACTTCCCGGAGTATGTTGCGGCCAAGGAGCAGCTTGACCGGGACCGAATCGGCTCGCCAACGTCTCTTCGCCTGAGCCGGGCCAGTGCCGCGCCAGCTGCGGGATCGTGGTTTTTCAACGAGCATCTCGGTGGCGGCATTGTCCGGGACCAGATGATTCACGACCTTGACCAAGCACGCTGGCTGGCAGGCGAAGTGACCCAGGTTTCCGCAGTGCAAAACCCGCCCAGTGTTGACGGAATTCTGCCGCGCCCGGTCACGGCCACAGCTGTTTTAACCCACCAGAGTGGGGCCGTAAGCCAGTTGCAGGGGGTGTGGGGCCCCGACACGCAGCCCTTCAGCACCAGCATCAGCATCGAGGGGCCAAACGGCAGCGTGTTGTACTCGTGGCCCGATGGCCAGGCAGCCAAAGCCCCGGCCACTGAAGCCCCGGCCACCGAGCATGCACCCGGCGGCTATCTGCCGGTCCAAACGCCGGCGAACAGTCCCTACACTTTGCAAAATGCTGAGTTTGCCGCGGCCCGCGCGTCGGGCGAGCCTTCCCGGGTGAGCCCGCTCGACGGCGTCATGACCGTTGCGCTGGCAGAGGCCGCCTATGCGTCAATCAAGTCAGGCGCACCGGTGGACTTCTCTGCGTCCGCCGTCCGGGCGCTGCTGTAGGACCCTGCCTCCGTCTGAGCGGCCATTTCACACACCATAGGCAATGCCACACCAACGGCGACGCTTGGGCTCCTTGGTGAGTGCCCGGCGTCGTACGCTGTGGGGAAACTAGCGGATGAACAAAGGTGCCAGAGCCAGGACTACAGCGGTGGCCGCGGCCAGAACAATCAGTGTGGCGATCAGGCCCAGAGCCCGTCGCTTGTTGCGATGGGAATGGTCCACTGAGTGGTTCAGTCGGCGGAAAGCCTGTTGGGAAGCGCTGCGGCGGCCCGTTGACGGGGCCCTTACTGAGCGGGACATTGATCTCCAGAGATGTACGGCAAGACGTCCGGGTACTAATCGGAACCAGCATCCAGTCTACTGGGAAGCATCTCTGGAGCTCGAAAGCTGGTGGTGGCACGGTTGTCCTACATTCTCGTCCCCATAAGCCCCTTCGGGTCGTGGCCTGAAATAGCCCAGAATGTGGGTCATAAAAAATCATGCAGCCAGCAGCAGTTGCCTGGTGCGGCTCTCGGACGCGGTGGTGGAGGTAATCTGCTTCCGAGTGCGGGCCGATCACGGCTGGTGGCGGAACCAGCGGAATTGTCGGCCAGCCCACCAGGGGCAATGGCGAGAACCTTTGGCTTTGCCCAAATCGTTGACAGGCACGCGCTGCTGTCGTAAGTTCGGGGCACTGCACGCTACGCCGAGCCAAAGTCAGAAATCATGCGCCTACGGACTGTGTCTTTGTCGTTCGACATCAGCGCACTGATGCTTTCGGGGCTCATAGCATGCAACGGGGTGGATCCACAAGCGCCGCTGGGCCAGCCCGCAGTCAATGCCGAGAGTGAAGCCGTTCAGGAAAAGTCCGCCGCGTCCAGTCCGGAACTTCCTGCTGCCGTGGACATCCGGGTGGTGGAACTGCGCAGCATTGAATGGTCCTATTCCCCAGGGGCCTTGACCAGCCTGTCACCGTGAAGCTGATAGACGGTGCCGCCTCTGCGGGGGTAGGCGCAGAGCTCACCACCCATGCCCTCGATGAGGTGGCGACTGTGACGTTGACGGGGACGGCGACGAGGATGCTGTGGCTCGCATCAACCGCGCGAATAACATGGCCTTTGAAGGTCTTTGGTATGTGTGGCTGGCCGATGGCACGGATGTGGTGCAGGTGAAGTACCCCATAGCCCAAACCGGACGGTGTGGAACGTATGTGGAATCCGTGGTGATCAACGACGGTGCCGTCAGTTTGAGCGAATACCTCAGCATTCCCGGCCTTGACGACAAGATCCCCTGCTCCGACCCGGGCACGGGCCTGCATAAACGAACTGTCACCATCCATGCCGAGGTCCGGATGCGTGGCCCGTGCAGACAGCGCCGGTGGCTGCCTGGGGCGGCATGTGTCCGGGACCGCGATGGCCGGATACCAGCCCGGGCTTGGCCGACCTGTGGGGAGCGCCCTCAAAGAGGGCAGCCGTGGCCGCGACCGCCGCACCCGACGGCGGAGCAGTCTTTGAGCTGTCCGACGCACCGCTCATGCAGCGCGACGGGTGGTCCCTCATTGGATTCAGGCTGCTCGGTGTCGATATGGATGCGGGCGGCGCAGACATGCGAGGCGCCTGGGGTGCCGCGCCCTGAGCCGCTGTCTCAGCCTGCCAGATCGTCCAGTTCAACCCCAGACAGGACCGTGGCCAGGTGCGGGCTCGCGGCCACCAATGCCTGTGACCAGCCTTGCGGCCACGACCCGTTCCTGTCCAACAGGATGATGTTTCCGGGTAGCGGCGGCACAGTGAACTCACGTCCACACGAGGTGGGGCTGCTACCGGGTGCGAGGACCGCCCGAAGCGAGCAAACACAATGCGAGGAAACGTCGATATCCATCCGACTCCTCACGACGGTTCGTCTTGGGTGATGATTCTGCACGCCACATGGACCAGGCGGCCTTGACTGCCAGTTCTGCCGTAGCGACATGATCTCGCGTAGCGTATCTGACTGGGTCGTAGTCATTACTGTAGTCAGCTTCGTGGCGAGCGTCCTGAAGTTCAATAAAGCTCTCTGCCACTGTAAGCAAGTTCTGGGAAATAGGGGTCTGAGGGTCTCGCCTGAGAAGTAAGACCGGGCTTCGGTCCACCTTGGCTGGCAGTCTGGAACCATCGGCCAACACAACCCACGAGGCTGCCTTCTTGATGCCTGTGTGAGTGAACCAACGCGTCACGTTCGCGATTTCCGGCTCCGTGGCTGTTGGGAACGCGTTCAGGGCGCCATGTCGCGTAATCTGGTGGAACAGTGCGTAGTAGGCAGTTGATGTGCCCCGTCGGAGATCGGAGAGTGCTGGCCGACCGCGACCGGAGGTCAGACCCGCCAGAGCATGAGCAGTGCGCAACATGCCAGACGCGTATATTGGGCTGGTCACGAGTCCTCCACCGACAAGATGCCGATGTCGGAGGCAAGCATCTCGCCTTTGTCGGGAATGTCATCCTCGGCGGTCTCAGCTACGGGGGCGTTTTTGGCCGTCACCGATACACTCGTGACCCCTTCTTGCTGCATCCCTGCGGCAGAGAGGAGATGATCCAATGCCTCACGGGCAGTTCTCTTCAATGAGCGGGTTGTAACAACATCCCAAGCGTCCTTTTTTGGCTGAGTCAGGTACAAGATCACGCGCCAAGCCGGAAGGTCATCGAGGTCTTGGATTGCTCGAATATCCAGGTCCTCCACCACGGCGTCGCCTTCACCGGATCCGACCATCTTCAACTTGAGTTGATCTTTGAGCTCTTTGACTCCTATTGCCATCATGTTGTCATTATCCCGTACGACCGGCGGTTTCGCACGCTGGCTGAGCCTTGAGCATGCGGTCCGTCGGATGCGCCCAGGACGCCAACAAGCCCGAGACGCGTCGTTCCTGAGGCGGTATTGGCGGACCTGTCTGTCCACGTTGGTTCGAGTGTGTCGCTAAATATGCGATTTGAAAACGTGCCCATTAGCTGGTGCTGGTGGAGCGTTCCGGAAAACACGACGTTTGGGGAGGCGGTGTTGGGATGGGCGGGCTAGCCGGTCAAGTCATCGAGCTCGACCCCTGTCAGGACTGTGGCCGGGTGGGGGCCAGCCGCCAGCAACGCCTGCTCCCAGCCGTGCGGCCAGGGACTATTGGTGCCCAGCAAGATGATGTTTCCGGGGTAGCGGCGGCTAAATAGCATGCTTGTGCCATATGCTGCCACGTTTGTCATGGCTTCCTGGAGCGCCTTGGTCTGGCTGGACACCAAGGTGAATCCGGGCTCGTCGCCAACGTTGACGGCCAGGATTCCCGCCGGCGCCAGCAAGGCGGCGGCTTCCCGGTAAAAATCTGCGCAGGCCAGGTGGGCCGGCGCGTCCGGTCCGCTGAAAATGTCCAGAATGACGACGTCGAACAGCAGGTCAGCAGGCAGCTCGGCCAGGGCTTCGCGAGCATCCCCAATGTGGCTGCTCAGGGCCGAACCGGCAGGCAGGGGTAGCTGCTCCAGCACGAAGTCCAGTAGCTCACGTTCCAACTCAACAGCGTGCTGCACAGAGCCGGGGCGGGTGGCTTGTATGTACCGGGCAAGGGTCAGAGCCCCGGCGCCCAGGTGCAGCGCTGTGATGGGCTCGCCGGGCTCCTTGAGTAGGTCCACAGCGTTGGCTACACGACGCAGGTACTCATAGAAAACGTCTTGTGGTTCGGCCAGATTTACGTGCGACTGTTCGGCGTTGTCAATGCTCAGCACAAACGCGTTCTCGTGCCAGGGATCCTTGTCAAGGGTGGCGTGGACGCCGCTGGTGCGCAGGAAGCGGCTGTTGTGCGCCATTAGAGTTTGTCCGCCAAGGTGGCGAGGCGTTCGGCTGCCTGCTCCAGCAGCGGCACCTTTTTGCAAAAGGCGAAGCGCAGCAGGGAACGGGTTCGCAGGGCGCCGTCGGGGTGGCAAAAGACGGGGACGGGAATGGCCGCCACGCCAATGAGTTCGGGCAGTTTGCGGGCTAGTGCTGTGGCGTCGGTGATGCCCATTTTTTGGGTGTCGGCATTGATGAAGTAGGTGCCCTGCGGCAGGTAGACGTCAAAGCCGGCCGCGCGCAAGCCCTCACCGAGAATGTCGCGTTTGTGGGCCAAGGTTGCCGCCGCGTCGGTGAAGTAGTCATCGTCGAGCCGCAGACCGGCGGCTATGGCCGTCTGGAACGGCGTGCCGGAGGAATAGCTGAGGAACTGTTTCACTGTGCGAGCCGCGGCCACCAATTCTGCCGGTCCGGACAGCCAGCCGATCTTCCAGCCCGTGAAAGAGAACGTCTTGCCGGCCGAGGAAATGGTCAATGTGCGTTCTGCCGCACCCGCCAGCGTGGCGACGGGGATGTGTGTGGGACCAAAGGTGAGATGTTCGTAGACCTCATCGGTGAGGATGACGGCGTCGTACTTGATGGCCAGGCGCACCACCTCTTGCAAGACCTCAAGCGGGAACATGGCACCGGTGGGATTGTGCGGATTGTTGATGATGACCATCTTGGTGCGCGGGCTGAAGCTGCGCTCGAGCGTGGCCAGATCAGGCATGAAATCCGGGGCGAGCAGGGCGGCCGTGGTGTGCTTGGCACCGCTGAGGCCAATCATGGCGCCGTAGGAGTCATAGAACGGCTCGAAGGTGAGGACCTCTTCGCCCGGACCGGTCAGCGCCAGGATGGCTGCGGCAATGGCCTCGGTGGCGCCCGTGGTGACAATGACCTGGTGCTCCGGATCCAGCGTGATCCCGTAGAAACGTCTCTGGTGCTCCGTTATCGCGGTGCGCAGATCAAGGATGCCCTTGCCGGGGGCGTACTGGTTGTTGCCCCGCGCGATGGCTTCCTGGGCAAGTCGGCTGAGCTCCGCGGGGCCGTCCTCATCCGGGAAGCCCTGGCCCAGGTTGATGGCCTTGTGCGCATTGGCCAAGGTCGTGATCTCTTCAAAAATGGTGACACCCAAGGAGCCATCCGGGCCCATCAAATTGGCGCCTTGGGCTGTGCGTTGCCACGGGTGGGACATTACTACTCCTTTTTGAAGAACCAAGCTCCGCTGCGGAAGCCGGGCGGCTGGTGAACTGATCCAGGCTGTTCCATTCCTTCAATACGTTACCGGCCACCCCGTCCAAGCCCTAGTGGGGGCTGCTTGCCCTCTGCACGCTGCTACTGGCCGGTACATGGCCAAATGGCTAGGACATGGCTGAAACTGCAGCACTATCGCGAAGATGTCGGCTAGATTCATGACTATGCGACGCGCAGTATGCCCCGGATCTTTTGACCCCATTCACAAGGGCCACATTGAAGTGATTGCCCGAGCCGCGGGACTTTTTGACGAAGTCATCGTGGCGGTTTCAACGAACTACGCCAAAAACTATCGTTTCACGCTCAACGAGCGCCTGGAGATGGCCAAGACCACGTTCTCCGCGTTGTCGGGAATTGTTGTCGAACCCATGGGGGAGGGGCTCTTGTCCGAGTATTGCCACGCCCGCGGGGTCTCCGCCATCGTGAAGGGGCTGCGGTCCTCCTCCGACTTTGACTACGAACTGCCCATGGCCACCATGAACCGGCAACTCTCAGGGGTAGAGACGGTGTTCCTGCCTGGGGATGGACGCTACCTGCACCTGTCCTCCACCTTGATCAAGGAAGTTCACACACTCGGCGGGGATGTGGCCGACTTTGTGCCGCGGGCCGTGCTACGCCGCCTCCAGGGCGACGTGGGCCCGGACACGAGGCCAGTCCCCGTGGTTCAGCCGAGACGGTAACTGATCCCGGGCCCAAATTCCTGAACTTATGCGCTGAACTTGTCGCGGTTTGTCAGGCCCTCGAGTCCGGGCCTGGTTGAAAGACTGTCCCCGACATTGGCGCATAGGCAAACCATCCGACGCCGTTGGTCGTGTCGGCCGCAAACTTGGCCAGCAACGCTGCTTCCGCCGCCACGAAGGCCGTGAATGCCTCCACGGCAGCTGGATTTTTTGCCCGGTCGCTGGATCGGAACAGCTCTTTGCTTGATTTGCCGGCATAGGAGTGGAACTCCACCGTGAAATTTTCTCCCAGCTCCTTGGCCAATCGCTGCGCCAGATCCTGGCCCGCGGCTGTGAAATCGGCAGCCCTGCTGGCAGACCTCCAATCCAGCTCAGGAGTTAGCGATGCGTAGTATGACGCCTCCCAGGCCATTAAATCTGCCGTCAGCCCAGGCGACAAGTGTGCATCGTCGTAGTTCACCGGGCCATGGCCCGGCAGCCAGACGACGGTGTCGGCGTAGTCGGGAAACATCCTGACGCGAACGGGCGTGCCCTCCGCAGCAGCGGCTTGTGGGGCGGCACGTGCCGCGGCAACGACCCCGGCGCTCGTGTTCAACGCCACCACGACGCCGGACACCTCGGTGTGGGGCGACGTACGCCCAGCCGGAGCTGCCGCGTGCGGCGGATAGCTGCCAACGGGCCGGAAGGACTCTCGCGTCCCTGGCGCAGGTATCCAATTGACGCTGCCCGCGTGCTCTCGGATCAAAAGTACCGAGACCAGCGCCATGGACTCCACGACGCCGGCCACTTCCGGAAATCCCTCGGGTGACGTGCCATAGTCGTCGGCGGCAACGACTCCAGTGAGCGTCACAGGACCCTCGGTCACGGCAGGCGCATCCCAATACAGAACGAAGTCATTGCAGGTGATGGACGTGGGAAACGCGCCAAGCTGGTGCGACTCACTGTCGGCCAAATGTTTCGCCACACCCGTGACAGTGACCTCGCGCCCGGAGAGGCCATGGGTCCTCGCCGGCTCATCACCGGCTGTGCGAAAAATCAGCACATGGCTCAGGGTCATGCCAACGAACGGGGGAGCGATGTCTCCATCGCCTATTTGCCAGTCGTGGATAAACACGGGAAGCATCATGTGCCTGAATATACCCCAATACGGTCCGGGCGGGGGCAGATAGGCGACACCAGCTATTTTATTGCCCTTCAAATGTGAAACTAAAAGTGCAATTCTCTGTCCACCAATACTCTGGCAGAGTAAATCGAGCACTCGAACGCCGTTGCAGAGTGACCATTTCCCTTGCAACCGTTATCCAGGGTGTCAGGCTTTGGGGATTTCATAAATCATTTCCGCCTGCATGCGGAACTCGATATCAGATAGCGGCTCGGAGTTCGGGTCCGTCCCAAACAACCAAGTCAAACCCTTAGATCCCCGGGCGTCCCGACCGACTAGAGCGACCGCGACAATTGTGTCATCGGATACCATTTGTTTTGCCCATTTAAGAACTTCACTGAAAGTGGCATCAGAAACATCAAACGTTGTGATTGCACGGTTAATTCCCTTAGCGATGTAGACCCGAAAAATGGAGTCGTACTGTTCCCAAGTACTATCGCGCTCGTCTACTTCTTCAGTGTTCATAGTCACCATGATATGGACAGTGATGCCCAAATCGGAGCGCGCAACGCGATTAATCCCGGGATGACGACGCGTTTCGGCTGACGTTGGCGGCTTGGCACCCCACACGCCAGGGCATGTCTTCTCCTTCGCCCAAAGCGATCCCGTCCCCGGCTCGGCTTCGGCCGGCATTGGATATCCCAACGACCAGCCGATCGGAATTGCCGATGGAATAGTCAGTGGACTGGACAGAAAATTTCCCACGGACTTTGGCCTCCGTGAGCACCTTGTGCAAACATCGGCGCCCATTAACCAGGGCAATAGCGGTGGGCCGCTCGTTGACATGGCCGGGAACGTGATTGGCGTGGTCAGCGAAAAGTCTGAAATTACAAAAAGTGGCCGTCCGGTGGAAAACATGGCCTATGCGGTGGCGCCATCTGCGGCCCGGCCCACGATTGGTGAATGGATGAACCTCGACACGACAATTGCGGCGGTCAAGTGCGCGTCTGCAGTTGAACCCTGCAGCCTCGTTCTTCCTGTCGTCGTTGGCTCCAATGAACTTGAGGCCATCAATGTTGCCCAGGCATTGCTGGTGCACAGGCAAGCCATCAATTGTGCCGCCTATGATTCAGCCTTTTCTTATTTCGCGGCCTCCACCAAGGGGGCTTTTGGTGGCGCGGGGAAGTGGAGCGAGGGGCTTGGCGCATCATTCTGAACGCAGCTGACCATGCACAATTTTGTGATCAACGCAGATGACGCGACAGCCACAGTGGTGCTTCAGACGAGACAGTCTGCCGAGCACAGCAACGCCGGTGCGGACTGCACCAACGGAACTTTCGACTATGTGATGCAGCGGGTGGACGGGAAATGGTTGATCGCCCAAGTCAATTCGCTGGATACAGGCGGCATCCCTGCCGCTTGCTAGGCGCTGTCCGGACGCACTCATACCCGACGCCGCCCGTCCCAATCCCACCTTCTCAAGCTATTGAGAGCTACATCACGCACTGCTCGGGCCGGTGGGTTCGCCGTTAAGCCTGTGTCTGTCGTAGACTGGATAAGGCCAATTTGGTCTGGTACCGCTCGTTTTGATGCCCGTCACCTTTCGGGCTAAGATGGTGCGTCGGTCATATGTTCTTACAGGAGTTCTCATTAGCGCAACCACGTTGGACAGCAAGTCCAGCCATGGCACGCCCCTCACCATTGGTGTAAGGGAGCTTGGGCGAAGCCCGGGCAGCATGTGGAAGTTCGAGGAACGTATACCTGTGCCGGAAGATTTTGGCACCCCGCTCATTGGCGCGACGCCCGGATCCGTTTTGGATCTGGAACTCCGTTTTGAGGCCGTCCATGAAGGAATTCTGGTGTCGGGCAATGTGCTTGTCGAAGTGACAGGCGAATGCTCACGATGCTTGGAGACTTTTGAGGATGACCTTGAAGTCGATGTGCAAGAACTTTTCTTCTACGAGGAACCGTCCGCGGACATCCTCGAACAAGAAGAAGATCAGCAACGTTGGGTCGAGCACGATTCTATCGATCTTGAACCGGTGTTGCGGGACGCAGTGGTAACCGCCCTGCCGTTCCAGCCGGTGTGCCGGGAAGACTGTGAGGGTCTGTGTTCCGAATGCGGAATACACCTTGCGGATGAGCCGGGGCACCATCATGAGGTCGTTGATCCTCGGTGGGCTGCCCTACAGGGCTTTACCGGCGAAGAAAACTAGCAAAAAGTTTCACTTTCGGACATGAGTCCGTCAGTTATCGAGAGAAAAGAGTTTGCCGTGGCTGTTCCCAAGCGGAAGATGTCCCGTGCCAATACGCGCGCACGCCGTTCCCAGTGGAAGGCCACCGCGCCTGCTCTGGTCAAGACCATTGAAAATGGCGAAGTTGTTTACAGCTTGCCGCACCAGGCACGAGTTGTAACCGACTCAGCCGGCACCGCACTGTTCTTGGAATACAAGGGCCGTAAGGTTGCTGACGTCTAAGACGTCCGTGCGGCCACCCGGCCGTTCGATTTAGTGGTTAATAATTATTGCAGGAGCTGCTCATGTCCTCAGGTACGGATTCCCCGAAGCTGACGGATGGGCAGGAACTGCTTCTGAAGCGTCTCGGTGTCAGTATTGATGCCGGGACGCTTCGTCTTGCCCTGACGCATAGATCCTATGCCTATGAAAACGGTGGCCTCCCCACCAATGAGCGCCTGGAATTCCTGGGCGACTCCATCCTGGGATTCTCCGTCACTGACGCGCTCTACCGCGACAACCCGACGTTGGCCGAGGGTGATCTGGCCAAGCGCCGCTCAGCCGTTGTCTCCACCCGGGCCCTGGCCTCGATTGGGCGCTCTTTGGGTGTGGGCGAGTTCATCTACCTGGGCCAGGGCGAACGCCTGACCAAGGGCAGGAACAAGTCCTCCATCCTGGCGGACACCATGGAAGCCTTGATTGGCGCCACCTACCTCACCCACGGCATCGACGTGGCCCGTGACCTAGTCATGCGCCTGGTGGGCCCGCTGCTGGCAGATTCCGCCGTTCTTGGTGCCGGCACCGACTGGAAAACCAACATCCAGGAAATCGCCGCCGCCCAGCAAATGGGCACCATCTCCTACCAAATCACCGGCATCGGTCCCGACCATGACCGCTCCTTCACCGCGCGCCTGCTCATCGGCGGCGAGCTCCACGGCACCGGCACCGGCCCCTCCAAGAAGGAAGCCGAGCGGTCGGCGGCGGCTATTGCCTGGGTTGAGCTGGAGAAACGCCTCCCGCAGCACCACGACGCCGGGGCCTCCTTGGCTGCCGCGCCCGCCGGCTTGCCCGCCGAGGGTGCCGCAGCCGCCGCTGTCGATGCTACGGCCGCAACTGCCGCCGGAAAGTAATGCCCGAGCTGCCCGAAGTTGAGGTGGTGCGGCGCGGCCTTGAGCGGTGGATTGCCGGGCGCAGCATCACTGACGTCTCAGTGGTTGATCCCCGCTCCATCCGCCGCCACCCACTGGGTGTTGAAGACTTCCGCGGGAATCTGCTCGGCACCACAGTCCTGGATGTGGTGCGCCGGGGCAAGTTCTTGTGGATGCCGCTCAGCGATTCCCTCAGCGATTCCCCGGCCGACGCCGCGCCGCCCCACACTGCCCTGGTGGCCCACCTCGGCATGAGTGGACAGTTGTTGGTGGAATCCCCGGAGCAGCCGCACGAGAAACACCTCAAGGTCCGTCTGTCCTTTTCACCACGCGCTGATGCGCCCGAGGAGCTGCGCTTCATCGACCAGCGCATCTTCGGTGGCCTGTTCGTCACCTCGCTGGTGCCCACAGTGGACGGCGCACCCGGTGGTTGTGGGATGCCTGTTGATCCCGCCGCCGGACCGTCTGGGTCCGGCTCCAGAACGTCTGGACTCGGCTCCGGGTCTGCCTGGGCTTTGATCCCGCGCGAAGCCGCGCACATTGGCCGCGACCCGTTGGACCCCTACTTTTCCCTTGCTGAACTGCACAAAAAGCTGCTGGCCCGAAAAACCGGGCTGAAACGTGCCCTGCTGGATCAGTCCGTGGTGTCGGGCATTGGCAATATTTATGCCGACGAGGCACTTTGGGCGGCCAAGATGCACTACGCCCGGCCCACTGACACCCTGCGTCGCCCGGACACCGAACGCATCATCCACGCGGCCCACGACGTCATGTCCAGGGCCCTGGACGCCGGCGGCACCAGTTTCGACTCGCTCTACGTCAACGTCAACGGGGCATCGGGCTACTTTGCCCGGTCCCTGAATGCCTACGGCCGCGAAGGCGAAACCTGCTACCGCTGCGCCGAGCTGGGCCTGTCCACAAAAATCCGCCGGGACACGTTCATGAACAGGTCCTCCTACAGTTGCCCGGTCTGCCAGCCCAAGCCCCGCAATGCCCGCCTATAACTGGATGGGCGTGTGAAATGCGAAGCCCACCTGCTTGGCGAGTACGCGAGTGCTGACCTTAGCCACAGGGATCCCTGTGTAACCATGCATCTCGGGGCTAAGGTCAGCAAAATCGTCAGGGCGCCCGGAAGATAATCGGGCCGGAAGGCTCATGCGGCGGCTTGCTGGGCTGCCAGATAGGCATTCATGATCCTGGCCTTGAGAAGCTCGGGGTTGCTCAGATGCTGCCACTTGACGCGGATGAACCGCCAGCCTTCCTCGATCAGGGCGTTCTCACGTTCACGCTCCTCTATCAATGCTTCGGCGGTGGGCTTGTAGTCAAAGTATTTGGTGTCCCCATCAAATTCGAGAACTAGCCGGATGCCGCGCCACACAAAATCCACGCGGAAGGGGCCGTTGGCAGTGTCAAGCCATGCTTGAAGCTCAGGCTGCTCAATGGGGAGCTCGCGCACTAGGAGGCGAGTTCTGGATTCACCGGCTGATTCGGAGCCGCCATCGAGGGCTTTGATGGCCCGGCGTGCCCGCTTGATCCCTCGGCAGCCAAGGAATGACTCCGCCAGCTCCTGAAGTTCGTGCAGCTCCAGACCTGCATTGAGCGCCGAATCACCAATAATGACAGCCTGTTCCAGGGAACCCCTCATGGCGCACTCCAACACTGTGCGCGGTAGATTCGTGTGGCGGGCCAGGCCAACCCCCGGAATGAACCGTTGGACTACGTCGCTGGGGGCAAGTTTGGCAAAGTGGACGGCGATATCCGGTGACGTCCGCGAGGGCGAGGAACTGTAGGGCGTGGTGACGTGAATCAATTTTGAGCTATTCCACAGCTGAAGCTTGTGGAGGCGTGCTGAACTGAAATGAGAATACACATAGCTGCCGTTGCTGACCGCAATGTGGCCGGCGAGCGCCAGCTTGTCCCTGTCCCACGGCATGGCCTTCTGCCACCTCTGCCGAGGAACGTAAACCCCGCGCCGTAAGCGGAGGAGCAAGTTCAACCGCACACCAGCTTCGATGGTTCTGGTGTCCAAGCCGGCATGGAGCAGCTGTCCGGTGGTGGCCACAACACGTTCAGGGGGCCAGAGCCTTGCAAATGAGTTCGCTACATCGTCGACGTCCATGAGGCTGATTCTGGAAAGAATCGGGCCTGCCGGCAAGGGCCCAACCAGCCAAAACGGCAAATCTGTGGACAACACAGGGCCGGATCCGCATGAACAAGAAATCTTTTGCTGACACCAACCGCGAGATGCATGGTTGCACGCGGGCTACTGTGGCCACGGTCAGCATTCGCGCGAACCAGCCGGGCAACCGGCCGGGCACCAGCCGCGAACCAGCCGGGCAACCGGCCGGGCACCAGCCGCGAACCAGCCGGGCCGTGGCAGCGGCGGTGCCTAGCCCTGCGCCCGGTAGTGCTCCGCCAGCTTTGCCAGTCCCTCATCGAGGGAGATGGCAGGAGTCCAATCCAGAACAGCCTGTGTGTGGCGTTGGTCAAACCAGTGGGCCGTGGAGAGCTGCTCGGCCAAGAACCTGGTCATGGGAGGCTCGTCGTGTACCCAGCCGCGGCTGCCAGCGGCAGTCCACGTCTTCTCAATGGCGGAGCCAGCACCTCGGGCCAGCCAGCCAGGAACCGAATAGCCCGGTGCACGGACACCTGCTGCCGCGCAGATGCCGGCAATCAGTTCCCCAACAGGGCGTGGTTCACCGTTGGTCACCACCAGGGCCTGGCCGTGCGCGTAATCCATGCGTTCCAGTCCGCGCACAATGGCCTCGGCAGCATTGTCCACATAGGTGGTGTCAATCAAGGCCCGCCCGCCGTCCAACAGGGGCAGCCTGCCCGCCCGGGCGCGTTCCACCACGCGTTCCACCAGTTGGGTGTCGCCGGGGCCCCACACAACGTGCGGGCGGATGGCGGTGACACGAAAAGTGGGGGAGTCTTGCGCCAGGGCCAGTTCCTCGGCGGCAGCCTTGGACCGGGCGTAGTGGCCACGGGCAAATTCGGGGCTGGCTACGCCGGCGCCGCTGCCCACAATGGCGGCACCAAGATGGGCCACCGACGGGGATGAAACAAACACAAAGTCGCGCACACCGGCATGCCGGGCGGCCGTGATGAGCTGCCGGGTGCCAACAATATTGGTTGTCACGAACTCATCCCACGCGGCGGTGAAGGAGACCTTGGCCGCCAGGTGCACTACCGCGTCAACGCCGCGGACTGCGCGGGCTGCCACATCCGGATCGGCCACGGAGCCCTGCAGTGAATCCCAGGGCGCAGCAACGGCTCGGCGCTGCAAGGTGACCACCGAATATCCGCGGTCAAAGAGAAGCTGTGCCACGGCGCGCCCCAACAAACCGCTGGTACCGGTCACCAGGACCCGGCGGCCGCCAACACCGGCTGACATCTCAGCCATGGACGCGCTCATGGACGGCCCGGCTTGTCGCCGGCAAGCATCCGCCCGGCCCAGCGGGACAGCTTGGCGCGGTCGATCTTTGAATTGTGGCGCACATCGGTGGGCATCGAATCAATCACCAGCACGGCCGCCAGCTGCAGGTCAACGCTCACTGCGGCGGCACGCACCGCAGCTGCCAACGCAGCCGGGGCAAGAGCCGAACGCTTCGCCGCAGGATCAGTCTCAACGATGGCGACCGCCACTTGGGTCCCGGCAGGCCCAACGCCCACCACGGCTGCGCGGGCCACCGAGGGCACAAGCTCCACTGCCTGCTCCGCCGCAACGGGGGTCTTGACGCCGGCTGGCGTACACAGAATATGCTCCAACCGGCCCTCAACCCAGAGCCGCCCGGCACCATCTAGGTGCCCAATGTCGCCACTGCGATGCCAGCCGGGAATCGCGGTGCTGCGTTGCTGGGTGATCCACAAACGGTCGTAGCGTTCCTTGACATGCGGGGCGCTGACAAGGATTTCGCCCGTCACCTGCGCCTCGAAGGTGGGAGTGGGAACCACATTGCCGTCGGCGTCCAGGGGCGCAATGGCCACCTGGGCGCCGCTGACGGGCACGCCAACACACACACCGTTGCCAACACCGGCAGCGCTGATCCCGGCCAAGTCAATGTCGGTCACCGGCAGTGCCTCCGTCATGCCGTAAGGAGTGTGCAACGCGGCGTTGGGTGTCAGCTGCTGCACGCGCCGCAGCAGTTGCTCGGCCAAGGGGGCCCCTGCCGACAAGACAAGTCCGACGTCGGCCAGCGCCTTGTGCTGTTGGGGTGAGAGGAGCGCAGCTGTTGCCACAACATTCACCAGGGCAGCAGGCGAGGCAAACACAACAGTGGCGTTGATGGCTGCTGCGGCATTGGCCAGCGCCGCGGCAGTGAGCGTGCGCGGTGCCGTCACATCCATGTCCGGGGTCACTGTGGTGGCGCCAAGGGCAGGTCCCAGCAGTGCGAAGGGTGCGAACCCTGCCACCAGGGCGGTCCCGGCGGCCAGGGAGTACGTTGCCGCCAGCGTGTCCCGCATCGCTGCCAGGCGGCGGTGCGTGTAGACAACACCCTTGGCGGGGCCCGTGGAGCCGGAGGTGAACAGCACCGCAGCATCGGTATCTGGATCGGCTGTGCTAAATCCGGCACGGGTGCCAGCCAGGCGATCCACACGGCCATTGGCCATGAGGAGCGGAACGGTGGCGGCCACGTTCAGGACCTTCTGACGGGCGGCGGCCGTGGCAGGGGCGAAATCCTCTGCCGCGATCTTCACGCCGGGCCAGTTGTAGAGGCGGGCGCCAAGAAGGGCCTTCTCAATGCCTATCAAATAGTCCGGACCGGCACCCTTGATGGCACGGCTCATCCCGCGCGTGCCCAAACCAGCGTCAGCCACCACAACGATGGCGCCCAGGCGCAGGCACGCGTAGATGAGTGTGGTCAGCGTGATGCCCGGAGGCACCAGCAAACTCACCCGATCCCCGGCCTTGACGCCGAGTTGGCGCAGGCCCGCGGCGAGGTCGTCAACGTCGCGGGCAAGGCCGGCCCAGCTTAGTTCCTTGGTGGCTCCAGCGGGCAGCATGTCCACCACTGCCGTTGAGGTGTCTGTGCGGCGGGCATCCAGTGCAGCCAGCATGGGCGTATACGCGGCTGCATCCCCGGCGTGGGCTGGGGCTGCGGCCGCGAGCGTCCCGGGGGGAGCTTGCGAGCCGTGGGAGCGGCTGGGGACGTTCTGCGCCAGCCAGGCGAACGTGGGTGTGGCGATGTCCCGGTCTTCCTGGACAAGATGGCTGGCACCTTCAAAGCGGTGCACATCGGCGTGTGGCAGTCGTGTCAGCAAGTCCCGCAGGTACAGATCGGAGAACACGGGGTCTTTGGGACCCCACAGCATGAACGCCGGAACCTCAAGGGTGCCGATGCCGGAGGACACGGCGGCCAGGGCCGGCCAGGACGGGTGCGATTCGCTGGCCGGAATGTCGGCCACAAAATTGCCAACACCGCCGCGGCGCGCCGCACCCCGGTAAGGTGCCATGAAGGCCGCCCGGACGTCCTCGTCCAACGCCGGTTGAGCCAGTCCGTGCGTGACGTTCAAGAAGGCCGGGGAAGTCTTGGTGCCCCAGGGGTGCACGGCTGGGTGCAAGGCAAGTTTCAAGGCAGCTGGCAGCGAAAAACCCGCCGGGTGGACTGCTGTGTTTGTCAGCACGACGCCGGCCAGCTGATCCCGGTGCCGGGTGGCCCAACCCAGGGAAATGATGCCGCCCCAGTCGTGCCCCACACTGACAACCGGACCGTCAAGGCCCAGCGCCTCCGTGAGGTCACCAAGATCTGTGATCCTGTCCTCCAAACGGCGGAAGGTGCCGGTTCGTTCGGAGAAGCCCATATCCAGCTGGTCCACGGCAATGACGCGCCACGGACCGCCGGCTGCCACAGTGGTTGGGGAGGTGGCTTCAGCCAGCAAAGTACGCCACAGGTAGGACCAGGTGGGGTTGCCATGCACGCACAGTAGCGTGCCGACGGGTTCCATGCCCGTGGCGGCGACGTCCTCAGCGTTGTCCAGAAAATGCCATTGCCGGCTTGTTCCGGGGGCATCCACCCCTGCCGTTGAGGGCACGGGAAGCGTCCGGCGCCAGCTAGCGTGGACGCCGGGCCACGGCTCGGGGCGTTCCGTGGACGGCAACGCCGCAGCTACCACTGAATTTCCATCATGGTCGTGTTGAGTCCCGAGCCCACGCCCATGCAGAGCACCCTGTCGCCGCTGTTGAGGCTGTCGGATTCCTGCGCCAAGGTCATGGGGAGCGACGCCGGGCCCACATTGCCCCACTTGGGGAACGTCATGGGTACCTTGCCGCGCACCAAGTTCACAGCCTTGATGATGGCGTTGGTGTAGGAGTTGGAGACCTGGTGGGTGACGTACCTGTCCATGGAACCCCACTGCCAACCGTCGGTGTGGGCCTCATGCCAGGCATCGGTGACAAGCTTCAAGCCGTTATCCAACAGGCCCTTGGTGTCGGTGAACATGCCATCGGGACCGCCAACGCACAGTTCGTGGTGTTCGGTGCCGGCGCGCGAAACGCCGCCCAGAATACGGTGGCCGCCCGGGTGCTGATCGGCCGGGCCAATCACGGCAGCCGCTGCCCCGGATCCCAAGGTCAGGGTGGCAAACTCGCGCAAGTAGTCCTCGCGGGTTGAGGTCTCGGCGTTCAAGCGCTCAAAAGTTGTCTCCTGGGTGGCCTGGGCGTCCTCACCGGCCACAATGAGTGCATATTTGATCTGGCCGGAATCGATCATGTTAGCGGCCAGCATCATGCCGTTGACAAAGCCCAGGCAGGCGTTGGCCACGTCGAAGTTCATGGCCGAGGACGGCAGGCCCAGACCGTTGTGAATCTTCACGGCAACCGAGGGCTCCAGGTTGCGGCGGGTGACACTGGTGTTGATCAACAAACCAACCTGGCTGGCATCAATGCCCGACTCCGCCAACGCCTTGGCGCCCGCCTCAATGGCTGCGTCGTCAAAGGACGTCCCGGGCGCCCACCAGCGGCGTTCCTCCACGCCTGCAACACGCTCAAGCAAACGCTTGGAAAGCTTCAACCGTTTCAGGCTTGGGGCAAGGCGGGTGTCAAAATCGCTGGAACGGACAACTACCGGAGCCTCAATGCTGGAGACGGCAAGCAAGGCAGTATTGTGGTGTCGAAACGTAGCATTGCCGATCAAGTTCCAGCCTTCTTCTTGAGATATTCGGTGTCATTTGGCACAGAAATTTCGGTGACCTGATCCTGATTCATGGGATGTTCTTTGTTACAGCCCCCACGGTTCATCAAGACCCACCCTTAACTATGCACCTTATAGGGGTGATCATGCACATACGCCACAACGCATACACGCGGTGCACGACCCCTGTGCGCGGAGCCTTTTCACGGTAGATTGGCTTGTGAGAAACAGTCCGGCGCGGGAGAAGAAACCAGTTTGCATCTAAAAAGTCTTTCCGTGCGCGGATTCAAGTCCTTCGCCTCGGCCACCACTTTTGATTTTGAACCGGGTGTCACGGCTGTTGTGGGCCCCAACGGTTCGGGCAAATCCAATGTGGTGGATGCGCTGGCCTGGGTCATGGGCGAGCAAGGTGCCAAAACCCTGCGCGGGGGCAAGATGGAGGATGTCATCTTTGCCGGCACCTCGGCACGACCGCCGTTGGGCCGCGCCCATGTTGCCTTGACCATTGACAACGCCGACGGCGCCCTGCCGATCGACTATGCCGAAGTCACCATTTCACGCACGCTCTTTCGAGCCGGCGGCTCCGAGTACGCCATCAACGGCACGTCCTGCCGGCTGCTGGACATTCAGGAGCTGTTGTCCGATTCCGGGCTGGGCCGTGAGATGCACGTCATCGTGGGTCAGGGGCAGCTGGACAAGGTGCTGCACGCGACGCCGGAGGACCGCCGCGGCTTCATTGAGGAGGCGGCAGGAATTCTCAAGCACCGGCGTCGTAAAGAAAAGACCCTGCGCAAGCTTGACGCCATGAGCGCCAATTTGGCTCGCCTCACCGACCTGACAGGGGAGATTCGCCGCCAACTCACACCCCTGGGCAAGCAGGCTGCCGTGGCTAGGCGCGCCCAGAGCGTGCAATTTGACCTGCGGGACGCCAAGGCCCGGCTGTTGGCGGATGAAATAGTCCAGCTCAGCACCGCCGTGGAAAAAGACGCAGCGGATGAGCTGGCCCTGAAGAACCGACGCGAACTGGTGGAAAAGCAACTCTTCGCCGGGCGTGAGCAGCAGGGCGAACTGGAACAACTCGCCGCCGCGGCCACGCCTGTCCGCAACGCTGCCAGGGACGATTGGTATCAGCTGTGTGCCACCCGCGATCAGCTCAAGGCCATGGGGGCGCTGGCCGCCGAACGGCAACGCCACCTGGGCGCCCCGGACGCCGTCGCAGATCCCAGCCGTGACCCGGACCGGCTGGCCGAACAAGCCGGCCGTTTGCGTGCCGAGGAGGCCGAGCTGGATGTGGCGTTGGAGGAGCGCCGGTACGGGCTGGACACTGCCATGGAGATCAAGGAAGAAACCGAGGCCGCCGTCCGGGCCGAGGAGCAGCGCGTCCGGGAGCTGATGCGGGCCACGGCCGACAGGCGTGAGGGGCTGGCCCGGCTGGCCGGGAAGGTGTCTTCGGCGCGGTCCCGGGTGGAGTCCGCCGAAGCCGAGATTGGCCGGCTGCACCAGAGCAAGGCGGCAGGTGCCGAACGCCACGGCGCCGCAGCCCAGGAGTTTGCCGCCCTGGAAGCGCAAGTGGCAGGGGTGGAGGCGGGCGAGGAACGCCTTGACGCGCACTTCGAGCTTGCGGCCGCGGCCCTCGCCGAACTGGATGAGCGCATCGAGGCGTTGAGCGCCGATCAGCTGGCTGCCGAACGTGTTCGCGATTCGCTCACCGCCCGGCGTGACGCCCTCGCCGTGGGCTTGCTGCGCAAGGATGCCGGCGCCCACCTGCTGGCCGCCGCGCCGCCGGGTGTTGTGGCCGCCATGGCTGCGCTGATCCAGGTAGCCAACGGTCACGAAACAGCCATTGCCGCCGCATTGGATGCAGCCGCCGAGGGTGTTGCCGTCAGTGACATGGCGGCGGCCCTGGGCGCGTTGGACCTGATCAAGACTGACGACGGCGGACGAGTCACCTTGGTGCTGGCCGGCACGCCCGCGCCGTCGTCGCACCACACCGCCCTGCGCACCGCAGCGGAGGCCGCGGCGGATGCTGTGGCCGGCGCCGTCGTGGGCCGTGCGCACGTGAGCGGCCCGGCCGAGCTGGACGCCGCACTTGATGCCCTACTGGCAGCCGTGGTGCTGGTTCCCGACCTGGCCGCGGCACAGCAAGTCCTGGCCCACCACGCGGGCTTGATGGCGGTGACCGCGCACGGTGATGTGATCACGGCGTACTACCTCAAGGGCGGCTCGGCCACGGCGCCGTCGTTGTTGGAGCTGGCCGCAGCAGTGGAGGAGACGCAGGAGCAATTGCAGGCCGCCACCGCCCGTGGCGAACAGGCACGGTTTGCGTTGGCTGGATTGCGTTCCCAACGCCGTGAGCTTGCTGACGCCGAGGCTGGTGCGCTGGCGGAACTGCACGAATCCGATGCCCGCCTGGCGGCAGTTGCCGAACGGCTGGGCTCTCTTGGTGCCACCTTGCGATCGGCGGCGGGGGAATCGGAACGGCATGCTGCGGCGTTGGCGGCGGCCACTGCCAATCTTGCCAAGGAGCAGCAGGCCCTGGCGGAAATTGCTGCACGGCTGGCGGTCGCCCAGGAGGCCCCGGCCGACGGTGAGCCGTCCATGGATGAGCGTGACGCCTTGGCTGCGGCTGCCACTGCCGCCCGTGCGGTGGAGCTGGAAACCAGGCTTTCGCTGCGCAGCACCGAGGATTCGCTCAACACGGTCAGAAACCGCGCGGCAGCCCTGGAACGCGCCGCAACCACTGAGCGGCTGGCCCGGGAACAGGCGGCCCAGCGGGCCAACAGGCGCTTGTTTCAGGCCAAAAAGGCGGCAGCAGTGGCACTGGCCACCGAACACATCCTAGGGTTTGTGGCGCAGTCCATTGAATTGGCTGAGCACGCGCGTGATGCGGCCGAGGAGCACAGGGCAGCCCGTGAGGTGGAATTGATGACTGTCCGGGCAGCCATTGTGGCGGGCGAGAAGGAACTCGCCACGCTCACTGATTCGGTCCACAAGGACGAACTGGCCAGAGCCGCCCAACGGTTGCGCATTGAAACGCTGGAGAACAAGTCCATTGAGGATCTGGGTCTGAGCGTTGACCACCTGATCACGGAGTACGGCCCGGACACGCTGGTGCCGCACGGCCCGGGGGAAGTTACTGACAAGTGGGCCGCACTGCGCGTCAGCGTGGACGATTCTGGAACGGAAATCCGAGAGGGTACACCGTTTGTCCGGGCGGAGCAGGAAAAGCGCCTCAAACGGGCAGAACGCGATCTCGCCGCCCTGGGCAAGGTCAACCCGCTGGCGCTGGAAGAGTTTGCCGCGCTGGAGGAACGCCACCAATTCCTGGCTTCACAGCTCGAGGACTTGAAATCGAGCCGCAGAGACTTGATGGACATCATCAAGGAAGTGGATGCGCGGGTGGAGGAAGTCTTCACAGCCGCCTACACGGACACCGCAGCGCAATTTGAGCGGGTCTTTGGCCGGCTCTTTCCCGGTGGTGAGGGCAAGCTGATTCTGACGGATCCGCAGAACATGCTCACAACTGGCATTGAGGTTGAAGCCCGCCCGGCAGGCAAGAAGATCAAGCGGCTGTCCCTGCTCTCCGGCGGTGAGCGCTCGCTGACGGCTGTGGCCCTGTTGGTGGCCATCTTCAAGGCCAGACCATCGCCGTTCTACGTCATGGATGAGGTGGAGGCGGCCCTGGATGACACCAACCTTGGCCGGCTTATCACCATTTTTGAGGAGTTGCGCGAATCCAGCCAGCTCATCATCATCACCCACCAAAAGCGGACCATGGATGTTGCCGACGCCCTCTATGGCGTGTCGATGAGGGGCGACGGCGTCTCAACAGTGATCAGCCAGCGCATGGACCGCACGGCTTCGAACGCCTGACCCCCCTACCCCTCTAGATCTCTGTGGCAGTTGTTGGATCAATGGCCGTTTTTGACGTGTTTTCGTCCTGTTTTCGTGTCCGACAAGTGCGACACAGATCCGGGAGGACGCTGGTTGTGTGACAGAGGGTGTAAGGAGGCACCGGTGAATCCTGGATGGCCCCTTTCTGTGCGTAGTGATGAACCGGCAGAATCTGATGGTCGCGGTGAAACGTCTTGAGCGTAATCGTGGTGCTGCAGGTGTTGACGGGCTGGGTGCAGATGAACATCCGGCGCCGTTCTTGCTGGATCGGCTGATCCAGCAAGCGCTTGCGCAAGTCCTTTCCCCGGTCTTTGATGCGGGGTTTGTGCCGGTCTCGTATGGGTTCCTGCCGGGTAGGAGCGCCCATGATGCTCGGTGTTGGTGCAGGCGACGAAAGTCCTTGAATCAGACCTGAAATTGAGGGTGAACCGGGAGAAATCCGTGATCTATCCGGCAAGTCTCCATGGAATACCGCATTCAACAACTGAACCGCTACGTACGGGGATGGATGGGCTACCTCCGGCACCCTGACTGGACAGATAATGCCGCTATGAAATTTCAAAGCGGCATTATCTGTCCAGTCACGGCGGCGACGGGCTCTGCGGGCACGCGCGGGTCCTCTGTGTGGTGATCGTGAGCGTCAAGTGCTTGGCCATGTTGTTTTTCCCCGGGTTTTCCCGACCCGCAGTGTTCCCCAGGGCACTAACCCAGCCCAAGGACGCATCCTTGAGTGCTTCGATGCCGGCGGAGCTGATTATGCCCGGATCCCCAACCATGACCCTGCACCCCTGCGAGCTCCTGGATTTCGGCGGCAATCGCGATGAACGCGGTCGGCGTCCCTCCCCCAATCTATGATCCAGTTGTTGGACGAAAAGGACGAAAACAAGCCAAACATGGCTAGTTTGACAGAGCGCAATTGGTGGAACAACTGCAACATAGATTGTTAAGACAGCTTGGTGTCCTTCACGGGCAGCCAGAAGAGGATGCTGACCAGCGCGATGGCCGTGGCCATGGCGAAGGCGGGACCGTAGGAGAACGTGTCGACAAGGATGCCTGCTGCGATGGGGCCGACGATGGCGCCCAGGTCAGAGCTCATCTGGAACGTGGCCAGGACCTTGCCGCCTGAGCGCTCATTGCCAATCACGTCAGCCACGGTTGCCTGCTGGGCCGGCCCCATGAGTCCGCTGCCAAGGCCTGCGATGGCTGAGACCACGAAGAACCAGAATTCGTTGCCGGTAAAGCCAAGGACTCCCATGGCAAGGCCGTTGACGCCCAGGCCCGCCAAGATCATGGGTTTGCGGCCCCAGCTGTCCGCAAGCTTGCCGGAGAAGGTCAGGGCGGCCCCTGTTCCGATGGCAAAAACAGCCAGGGAAATGCCGGCCACTTCCGTTCCGGCGCCCAGGGCTGCCGTGGCAAAAAGTGGCACCAGAGCCATCCGGATGCCGAACGCCGACCAGCCATTGGCAAACCCGGAGGTCAGCACGGCCCTGTACGCCGGCAGCGCCAGGGCTGCTCGCAGTGGCAGCGCGGCCTGTTTGCGGGCTGATGCGGTGCGCAGTTGTGCCGGAACTGCCGTCACGGCCGGAAGCTGGGTGGCCACCAGAATCGCCACCAGCACTAACGCTCCCGCATAGACCAGGAACGGCAGTTGCATGCCGAAACCAGCCAACAATCCACCCACCACCGGGCCAGCAATGTTACCCAGCAGGAAGGAGCCCGCGTACAAGCTGGAGATGCGGCCCCGGGCTTGTGGAGGAGCCATCCTGATCAGCAGTCCCATGGCGGCCACGGTGAACATGGTGGAGCCAATGCCGCCCAAGCCTCGGTAGAGCAGGAGTTGCCAATAGTTCTGGGCAAAGGCGCACGCAGCAGAGGACGCGGCAACAATGAGAATACCCAGGATGTAGGTGCGGCGCTCACCCAACCGTTCCACCAGCCAGCCGCTCAACGGGGCGAATGTCAACCGGGTGAAGGCAAAAGCGCTGACCACAACAGCCGCCGCGGTCACACTCACATCAAAGCTCCGCGCAAATTGCGGCAAAACGGGGGCCACAATGCCAAAGCCGATGGCGATGAGGAACGCGGCGGCAATCAGGACCTTGATATCTCGTCCAAGGGTAAACGCGGGTGCATCGGCAGTGTTTCTGGCGCGGGGGCTCTTCGTTGACATCAAGGAAAAGTTTCTCACAACGGGGCGGCAACTGTTTGCTCGCAACCACCGTGAGAGACTGGGGGAGTGAACGAACTTCTCCCCATCATCCTGTCCATTGTTGTTGGGCTCGCCGTCATTGGTGGCCTCATTCCCGTCTTCTTGAAGGCCCGGCGTAGCAGCCAAGACTACTCGGGTCCGCGTGACGCGAACGATCCTGCCCCCCTGGACTCAGACGATGCTGCTGGGGCCACCGACACATTGGTGCAGGAGCGCCCCGAAACTCAGGCTCCGACGTCGGACATTGACGTTGTTGTTGCACCGGAAGAGCCTGCGGCGCCAACGGTGGAGACTCCGCTCCCGGTTGAGGGGCGTTTGGTGAGGCTGCGTGCGCGGCTGGCGAAGTCCAACAATGCTCTGGGCAAGGGGCTTTTGGCGCTCCTGTCCCGGGACACCATCGATGAGGATGTGTGGGAAGAGGTGGAGGAGACGCTGCTGTTGGCAGACGTTGGCACCGATTCCACCATGGAGTTGGTGGACATACTGCGCGAACGCGTGAAGGTTTTGGGTGCCCGAAGCCACGAGCACGTCCAGGCCATGTTGCGCGAGGAACTGATCAAGTTGGTGGATCCCGCCATGGACCGTTCCTTGAACATTGATCGCCACGACGACCGCCCCGCGATTCTGATGGTGGTGGGCGTCAACGGTGTTGGCAAGACCACCACTGTGGGCAAGCTGGCGCGTGTGCTGGTGGCCGAGAACAAGGATGTGCTCCTGGGCGCGGCCGACACGTTCCGTGCTGCAGCCGCTGAGCAGTTGGCCACCTGGGGTGCCCGTGTGGGTGTTCCCACGGTGAAGTCCGACGTCGACGGGGCTGACCCGGCCTCGGTGGCCTTTGAAGCGGTGAAGGCGGGCATCGAGCAGGAAGTCGACGTTGTCATGATCGACACCGCCGGCCGCCTGCAAAACAAGGTTGGCTTGATGGATGAGCTGGGCAAGGTCAAGCGAGTCATTGAAAAGCAGGGAACAGTAGATGAAGTGCTGCTGGTGCTGGATGCCACCACCGGCCAGAATGGCCTCACCCAGGCCAAGGTTTTCGCTGAGGTTGTGAATATCACCGGCATTGTGCTCACCAAGCTCGACGGAACTGCCAAGGGCGGCATCGTGGTGGCCATCCAGAAATCCCTGGGGGTGCCTGTGAAGCTCGTGGGTCTGGGCGAAGGGGCAGATGATTTGGCTCCGTTTGACGCAGAGAGTTTCGTTGACGCGCTGCTCAGCTAAGCCCCAGCAACGTGTCGTGATCGCCACGGTTTAGTCCCCTAAATGACAAATCAGCGTAAAGTGCCCGCCTCGGCGGGCACTTTTCGGGTTACCGCCGGCATGACAAATAATCAGCTGGCATCCTCGCAGTGATGAACAAGCTCGGGGTCGGAAACAGGGTGCAAATCGCCGTCGTAGTCACCAAGGCCCAGGCGAGCTAGTCCCCAACTCCTCCCGGCCAAGCCGCTGGCGCGTCTTGACCGGGCCCCTCGGAGTTGTGGCCCCACCCAACTCTCCCCGGCGGAAACACTGCCGAAACATTGTCGTTGCACGAAGTTAACCCTCACCCCGCAGATGTAACGTGCTGGAAATCATTGGCGCGCCGTGGCGAAACACGCGGGAACCACCATTGTAAGAGTCCAGATTGCACAGCCCCGATGGAGCGGCAGGCAGTAACTCTCGCAATGAAAGGCCAGCAGCCAATGAATACTGGCGATACAGCTTGGGTCCTAATCTCCGCATCTTTGGTGCTGTTGATGACTCCAGGACTAGCATTCTTTTACGGAGGCATGACCCGAGCCAAGGGCGTGCTGAACATGATGATGATGAGCTTTGGCGCCATCGCGGTGGTAGCCGTCATCTGGGTACTCTTTGGCTACTCGGCAACATTCGGCGCTGACGTCGGCGGGGGACTGCTGGGGAACCCGTTCGAGAAGTTGGGCCTGCAAGGGGTCCTCGACACTGGCGACGGGATGCCCCTGGTGGGCACCATCCCGGAAGTTGCCTTTGTTGGCTTCCAGGCAGTGTTCGCCATCATCACTGTTGCTCTCATCACCGGCGCCATTGCCGACCGGGCCAAGTTTGGCGCATGGATGCTCTTCGCAGCCATCTGGGTCACGGTCGTGTACATCCCCGTCGCTCACTGGGTGTTCTCATTCACCGAGGACGCCGACGGCAACCCCACAGGCGGCTGGATCGGCCAAGGCCTCGGCGTCATCGACTTTGCTGGCGGAACAGCGGTGCACATCAACGCAGGTGCTGCCGCTCTGGCCCTGGCATTGATCCTGGGCAAGCGCAAGGGTTTCGGCAAGGATCCCAGCCACCGCCCACACAACCTCCCCTTCGTGATGCTTGGTGCCGGGCTGCTCTGGTTCGGTTGGTTTGGTTTCAACGCCGGCTCCGCCCTGGGCGCCAACGCCGTGGCTGGTTACGCCTGGATCAACACACTGGCCGCTCCTGCCGCAGCAATCCTGGGCTGGCTTTTGGTCGAGAAGATCCGTGACGGACACGCAACCTCGTTGGGTGCCGCATCCGGTGCAGTGGCCGGCTTGGTCGCCGTCACCCCGGCCTGCTCGGCCCTGACACCCGTGTGGTCAATGGTCTTGGGCTTGCTCGCTGGCGCCGTCTGCGCCTTGGCCGTAGGACTGAAATACCGGATGGGTATTGACGATTCACTCGATGTGGTGGGCGTCCACCTGGTGGGCGGCATCATCGGAACCCTGTTCATTGGCTTCGCAGCCGATCCCAACTCGCCGGCAGGTGGCCAGGGACTGTTCTATGGCGGCGGATTTGAGCTTCTGGGCAAGCAAGGCATCGGTGCCCTCGCCGTCATGGTCTACTCGTTCGTGCTTGCCTTCATCATCGGCTGGATCATCAACAAGACCATGGGGTTCCGCATCTCCCACGAGCATGAAGTTGACGGTATTGACGTCTCCGTTCACGCCGAATCCGCTTATGACCTGGGCGGCCGCAACTCAGGCAGCTTCCAACCCCTGCTGGAAAGGCTACCGACGACTTCCGGGTCCAAGGAGTCAAGCACTGAAGAATCGAAGGTTGATGCATGAAACTCATTACAGCGATAATCCGGCCCGAACAGCTCGATGAGGTTCGCAACGCCCTGGAAAGCTATGGCGTTCAGGGATTGACCGTCAGCGGGGCTCACGGCTATGGCCGCCAACGTGGACACACGGAGGTTTACCGCGGGGCTGAGTACACGGTTGATTTGCATCCGAAGATCCGCATTGAAGTCTTGGCCATCGACGATCAGGCCTACGACCTCATGGACATCATCGTTGCCAGCTCCAACACAGGAACCGCAGGGGACGGGAAAGTCTGGATGATCGAAGTGTTTGAGGCGGTCCGTGTGCGCACCGGCGAACGCGGCGTAGCAGCCATCTAACACATTTCGAGGGACGACGGCGGCACCCCAGGTGAGAGAAGAACTCACCTGGGGTGCCGCCGTCGTTCTCCGCCGTTGCGATACGAGACGAAGGTGGTCAGTCGTTGCTGGTGGTCCACTGGGCCGGGCCCAGGCTGCCGGCAGGATAGTCCTCCATCGGAACCGCCCCGGACTTCCATGCAGCAAAGGTTGCTTCCACAATCCGCCAGCATTCCTCGGCAGTGTCCCCGCGCACTGACAGGAGAGGATCGGCGCTCAGAACACCGTCCAACACTTCGCCGTAGGGCAGTAGGGGATCGCTGGCCAACTCGGCTTGCAACTGGACGCGGTCAAGGGTGAACAAGTTCCCGGGCCCGTTGACATCCAGATCCAGCGTCAGCGTTGCGGGGCCGAAACCGATATGCAGGCGGGTGGGTGAGTCCGCGCCCTTGAACCCAACAGGCAAGTGCGGGACGGCTTTGAACGTCACCACGGCCTCCTTGCGGGCACGGCCCAGTGCCTTGCCGGAGCGCAGAATGAAGGGAACATGCGCCCAACGCCAATTGTTCACATACACCTCAACCTCGGCCAGTGTTTCGGTGTCGTTGGCCGGGTCCACGCCGTCTTCGGCGAGATAGTCGGGAACATCACGATCGCCAATGGTGCCACGGGTGTACCGGGCGCGGCGAGAATGCAGGGCCGGTTCGCTGGTGCCGACGGGGCCAACAGTGCTGGCCCGCAGCACCGCGGCAATATTGGATCTGACATCATTTTCGCCCAACGTGGCCGGCGGTTCCATGGCCATGATCGCCATGATTTGCAGCAGGTGGCTTTGAATCATGTCATGGCCGGCACCGGCGTGGTCGTAGTACCGGGCGCGGTTTTCCAAGGTCAGGGGTTCATCGAAAACGATCTCCACTTTTTCAATGTGGTCGCCATTCCAGGAGTGCTCCAAGAGCCTGTTGGCAAAGCGCAGCCCCATAATATTCAGCACGGTTGATTTGCCCAGGAAATGATCCACCCGGTGAATGTGGTCCTCGGGCACCAGCCTGACGAGGGTGGCGTTGAGCTGCTGCGCCGATTCGGTGCTGGAACCAAACGGCTTCTCCATGACCAGCCGAGTGCCGGGAGGCAAATCCTTGTCAACCAAAATCTCGCACGCCTTCTGGCTGACAGCAGGTGGCAGCGCAAAGTACAACGCCACCGGTCCGGCAACATCGTTCAGGAACGCGCCCAGCGCGCCCTTGGCCGTGACATCTAGCTGGTGGTAGCTGCTCGCTGCCTGCACGCGCGCCAACTCTTGAATCCCGGCAGCCGTGGATTCACCGCCCGGGGTCAGGGCGTCAGAAAAACTGCCCGCGAGTCGTTCCTGCCACTGCCCGGGGGGCCAGTCATCGCTACCGGCGCCCACCAGGGACAGCCCGGGGGCCCGCCCCGAGGCAATGAGTCGGGCAACCCCCGGCAGTAGGAGCCTGCCCGTCAGATCGCCCGAGGCGCCCAGAATAACAAGAGTCTTGATCCGCTCACCGACGCCAGCCGCCGTGGCCGGGGACCCGGCGTCGTGCCCGGGGGTTGAGGCGGTGGGGACGTCGCTGATGGTTGAACTGTTTTCTATCACGACCTCAGCATGTCACTGTGCTGCCACAAATTGTGCCCGATGGCCCATTGTGGCGTGGACTTTTCGCCTCCCGCAGCGGCGGTGGTGCCGGAGGTCAACGCGCCGGGAGGGTGTAACGAAGTGGCCCGCTAGTTGGTACCCTTGATAGTTGAGTCCCTCAGGAAAGGGAGTGAGGTGGGAGCCTAGTGCCCTCATCTCGCCGGTCTCATCCTGAATAATGTAATTGCCGCGCCCGTCATGCGCGGCCAGGTCAGATGGCCGGGTCGCGCGGGCGCTGGTTAATCCCTGACGAAAGAAGTACGCGGCGCGTGTTCAACTCCCTATCTGATCGGTTGACAGCAACTTTCAAGAACCTCCGTGGCAAGGGCCGGCTCAGCGAAGCCGACGTCGACGCCACAGTGCGCGAGATCCGTCGCGCCCTGCTGGATGCTGACGTTGCCGTGCCCGTGGTTCGCGAATTCACCTCCAAAGTCCGTGAACGGGCCCTAGGCTCCGAGGTCAATGAGGCGCTGAACCCGGCGCAGCAGATTGTCAAGATTGTCAACGAAGAGTTGGTGACAATCCTTGGTGGCGAAACCCGCCGGATCAATCTGGCCAAGAACCCTCCCACCGTCATCATGTTGGCCGGTCTGCAGGGTGCCGGTAAGACAACCCTGGCCGGAAAGCTGTCCAAGTGGCTCAAGGGCCAGGGGCACAGCCCCCTGCTGGTGGCCGCGGATCTGCAGCGCCCCAACGCCGTCAAGCAGCTCCAGGTCAACGGTGAACGCGCCGGGGTCCCCGTCTTCGCCCCCCACCCGGGTGTGAGCAGCGAATTTGAAAGTGCCACCGGCGATCCCGTAGCTGTTGCCCTGGCCGGTCTGGCCGAGGCGAAGTCCAAGCTGCACGACGTCGTCATTGTGGACACGGCAGGCCGCCTCGGTATTGACGCCGAACTGATGAAGCAGGCCGCGGACATCCGCGCGGCCATCAACCCCGACGAGGTTCTTTTCGTCATTGACGCCATGATCGGCCAGGACGCTGTTGCCACGGCGCAGGCGTTCAACGAAGGTGTCAGTTTCACCGGCGTCGTACTCACCAAGCTCGACGGCGACGCCCGCGGCGGTGCAGCCCTCTCCGTCGCCTCCATCACCGGCAAGCCCGTTATGTTCGCCTCCACCGGTGAGGGCCTTGACGACTTTGAACTGTTCCACCCCGACCGCATGGCCAGCCGCATCCTGGACATGGGTGATGTGCTCACGCTCATTGAGCAGGCGGAAAAGAACTGGGACAAGGGCGAAGCGGAGCGCATGGCGAAGAAATTCGCCGACCAAGAAGACTTCACCCTTGATGACTTCCTGGCCCAGATGCAGCAGATCCGCAAAATGGGCTCCATGAAGAAGATGCTCATGATGATGCCCGGTGCCGCGAACATGCGCCAGCAGCTGGAGAACTTCGACGAGCGCGAAATTGACCGGGTTGAAGCCATTGTCCGCTCCATGACCCCCCATGAGCGGGTTGCCCCGAAGATCGTGAACGGTTCACGCCGCGCCCGCATCGCGAAGGGTTCCGGTGTCCACGTTTCCGAGGTCAACGGACTGCTGGAGCGCTTTGGCCAGGCCCAGAAGATGATGAAGAAGATGGCACAGGGCGGCGGCATCCCCGGCATGCCCGGCATGGCAGGGCCCGGCGGCTTCAGCAGCGCCCGCAAGGGCAAGCAGAGCCCCAAGAAGAAGTCACGCTCCGGCAACCCGGCCAAGGCCGCCGCTGAACTGAAGGCCGCACAGGAAAAGGCCAACGCACCCAAGGCCCTGCCCACAGGGGCAGCCTTTGGCGCCGGTGCCGAAGACTTCGATCCGGCAAACCTTAACCTGCCCAAGGGTTTTGATAAGTTCCTGGGCAAGTAATTTCAGCGGTTCAGGTCGGCGGTGTGGCCGTGCCGCAACGGCCGTCATGGTCCTTGTCAGGGGTATCCGGTAGCCTGCTGCCATGAGTGAAACCCGGATTGTGTTTGTCCACGGCATCGACTGCTTCGGTGCTGGGGCGTGGCCAGCCCAACACCTCCTGGCCGGGCGCTACGACTGTCTGTTTCTCAAACGGACGGGGTTCGACGCGATCGAACCTCCCCGGGCCACAGATTTCGCCGCCGATGCCCAGATTGTGCTCAACGAGCTGGCCTCGGCGGGCATGTGGTTGCGCATTCCCAAGGTGCTGTCTCGGCCATGATGGCCGCTGTGCAACGCCCCGATCTTGTCCACTCCTTGATCTTGATCGAACCGCTGCTGCTCTCGCTGACAGCCGAGCTGCCCGCCACGGCCGCCTATTCTTCTCATCTTGCGGACCTTAGTGCCCGCTCCCACGAGCTCTCCGATGAAGAGTATTTGGCGGAGTTCAATACCCTCATGGCAGTGGTCACGGCCCCCAGTGTTGAGTCTCATGCGCGCGTTGCGGCCAGGGCCCGGCTGCAAGCGCCGTCCACGGATGCCCCGCTGCACATCGTTCCCGGCGTGCCCACCACAGTCATCACCGGCGGCTGGGAGCCCCTGTATGAAGAAGTGGCCGAGTACCTGAGCGCTACGGGCGCCCAACACATTACCCACCGCAGCGGGCACAGGCCACAGGACACCTTTGACGGTGCCGCGTTGATCGAGAAACTCCTTGAGGCAGCGGTTGCCTCGCGACAAGGATAATCACCGACTGGGGGCCAATGTCGGCGCCACGAGTTAGTCTTCTTATATGTTTGAAATACGGCCAGCCGCCTTGAGTGAGTTTGCGCTTCTGCCATCAATAGAGGCGGAAGCGGACACTGTCTTTGAAACGCTGGATCCGCCCATGAGCATTGCGGACTTTCCAGCGCCGGGCACAGCGGCCGATTTCGCCGCAGCCTTCCACATCATGGTTGCCGGCAGGCCCCCCGCGGGATTTGTTCGGCTGGACATTGTGGATGGCATGGCTCACCTGGCGCAGCTGGCCGTCTCACCCGGCTACGGCCGGCAGGGGATAGGCCGCTCACTCGTCTCCGCCGCCAAGGCCTGGGCCCAGGAGGCAGGGTTCCCCGCCATGACGCTCACCACGTTCAAGGAGGTCCCTTTCAACGCGCCCTTCTACGTCAGTTGCGGCTTTGTCGAGTTGCCCTCCGCCGCCTGGGGGGCCGGTCTCCGCGAGCTTATCCACGCCGAGCAGGCACTCGGTTTGGACAGGCTTGGCCAGCGGATCGCCATGCGGGCGCCCCTGAACAGCACCGTGGACTGACGCAGGCAACGGCCGCAGGGGGAGTAGGCGCACACTGCGGAATATTTCCGCCATGGCCGAGGTTTGAAACTATATGACACATCAATTACATCTACAAGACCAGCTTTCCGCCGACCTGAGCATGGGCGTCGTCATGCTCAAGGTGGGGGACATGGCGCTGATGAGCAGCTACTACCAGAAGGCGCTGGGCCTTGATGTTGTGGCCGAGGCCGATGGCGGCCAGTTTCTGGGCCGGGGCACGGTGCCCCTGATTCATTTGGAGCCTGCCGCCGGACTACGGCTGCCGGGGCGCGGGGAAGCAGGGCTCTTCCACACTGCCTTGCTGTTTAACGACCAGGCGTCCCTTGCCGCAACGGTTCTCAGCGCGGCGCAGTACGGCCCGGAAGCCTATGTTGGCAGCGCCAACCACCTTGTCTCGGAAGCGTTTT
The DNA here is from genome assembly GCF_054511095.1 of Arthrobacter sp. TMN-49. Lineage (NCBI taxonomy): Bacteria > Bacillati > Actinomycetota > Actinomycetes > Micrococcales > Micrococcaceae > Arthrobacter > Arthrobacter sp. TMN-49. The sequence goes on from NZ_JBTNDH010000002.1 coordinate 151,656, forward strand.
ACTTCACCGACCCCGAGGGCAATGGCGTTGAACTGTATTGGGACAGGCCGCGCGAGGAATGGAGCTGGGCCGGCAGTTCGGTCGTCATGGACTCGCTTCCGCTGCCACCCAACGACTTCCTGGCCACCCACCTGAGTGAAGAGTCGGTGACAAGCCAGCGTCAGGCACCGGCCGTCGTCGGACACGTCCACCTGCAGGTGGGTGACGTGCAAACCGCTGAGAAATTCTATGTGGACACCCTGGGCTTTGAGAAGACGGCAAGCCTCCACGGGCAGGCCCTGTTCGTGTCCGCCGGTGGCTACCACCACCACATGGCCATGAACGTTTGGAACAGCCGCGGCGCCGGCCCACGCAAGGACACGCTGGGCCTGGGTGAGGTGAACATTGCGCTGCCTCACAGCGACGATATCGGTGCGCTGGCACAACGGCTGGCGCAGCAACGCGTCGCCGTGGCCCATGACGGAGCGCAGTTGAGCTTCGAAGACCCATGGCGGAACCGGATTCGCGTTATTGTTGATGCCAGAGCAGCTGTGCGCTAACGCGCCGGCTGCCTCCGGTCCTCAATGCTCCGGAACCTCAACTTGAAAGGCTTATGCGTGGCCAATTACTCAGAGTTCTTCATCGCCGACCACCACCAAGCAGTGGCCCGTGCCAGGGCCCGGATGGCAGGCAAGTCGCCGGCTGTCGACGTCCCCGTGTTGCCGACCCCCGGCCTGAGCGACTTTGAGATTGAAGTGCTGGGTGAATTTGCCGTCAAGGCGGTTCACGCAACCGGTGTTGCTGCCGAGCTGAGTCTTGTGGATATTGAGCTGGACACCCTGTTCGCCGTTCCCGATGCCTTGCTGGAGGTGTTCGCCGAGCTGAACGATCCCGAAGAGCCCGAAGACGTGGTGGAACTGGCCGCCCAATGGGCTGCGGCGGAGGAAATGGAGTCAACCCCCGAGGTCACCGAACCGTTGCTGCGTGCCCTTGCCGCCATGGCCGCGGCAGCCACCGCCGCAGCAGAGGAAAACGCCAAGATGGGCTTGTTCTTTTACTCCGCCGAATGAACCCCAGCCGCCCAGCACCCTGACGTCACCGAGTGCTGACCTTGGCCGCTAGATGCACGGTTACCCGGGCAATTTTGTGGCTAAGGTCAGCATTCGCGGCACCACCTAAGGGCAACACGTAACGGGCAATGCGCACCGAGTGGCACGGGTCAAGAATTATCTGGCATAATGGACAGGTACTCGATCCGCGCGGCCCCTCTCTCCGCGTGACGGTCCTGTCCTTAGAAGTCCGCCGATCGGCCCGCCCCACGGGAGCGTGAAACGGAGTTCGACCCTTTTTCGAACCAGGAGTAACCACAAAAGTGGCTGTAAAGATTCGCCTTAAGCGCTTTGGTAAAATGCGCGCCCCGTACTACCGCATCGTTGTTATGGACTCACACTCAAAGCGTGACGGCCGTGCCATCGAAGAGATCGGCAAGTACCACCCGACCGAGCACCCCTCCTTCATCGAGGTCGACACCGACCGCGCTCAGTACTGGCTCTCCGTCGGTGCTCAGCCGTCTGAGCCTGTTGCCAAGATCCTGAAGATCACCGGTGACTGGCAGAAGTTCAAGGGCCTCAAGGGCGCCGAAGGCACCCTGAAGACGAAGGCTCCCAAGGCAGCTTTCGTTGCACCCGAAGCCAAGAGCGTCGTTATCAAGGAAGCCATCACCAAGAAGGCCAAGAAGGCCGACGCTGATGAGGCACCTGAGAGCACCGAGGCCGAGTAGCTTGTTGGCTGAAGCGCTGGAGCACCTTGTTCGCGGGATTGTTGACTCTCCCGAGGACGTCAAGGTGAGCGTCAAGAACAACCGCCGCGGGGAATCCCTCGAAGTGCGCGTTCATCAAGACGATCTGGGCCGGGTAATTGGCCGTCAGGGCCGCACCGCCCGTGCCTTGCGCACGGTGGTTGCTGCGTTGGCCAATGGCGAACCGGTGCGTGTTGACGTTGTCGACACCGACCGCCGACGCTGACCCGTGTCCCGGAACTTAGCACAGCCCCTGGGCCGTGCGAGTAGTTTTCAGCAGTAAAGCCAAATGTTTGGCCCCGGCACCATATTGGTGTCGGGGCCAAACTTTTTTCCATCAAAACCACGTACTTAGGAGTACTCATGCAGGTTCAGGTTGCCAGGATTGGCAAACCCCACGGCATTCGCGGCGAAGTGACAGCACTTGTCCTCACCGACGCACCCGATTCACGATTCGCCGTCGGCACTGAATTTGTCGTGGAGCCGGCGACGCTGGGCACGTTGACCGTCAAGAGCTCGCGCTGGAACAAGGACATCCTCCTCCTCGGCTTCGAAGGCACCACCACCCGCAACGAGGCGGAGCTGCTGCGTGGCGCCACCTTGTTCTTTGAATCAGATGATGACGAGGACGACGACGCCTGGTACGAACACGAGCTGCTGAACCTTGAGGTTCGGGTCGGCACCGAAAAAGTGGGCAAGGTGATTGGTTTGCGCACCCAGGCGGTGCAGGATTTGCTCCTGGTTCAGGACAACGAAGGCGATGAAGTGTATGTCCCCTTCGTGGATGAGATTGTTCCCGAAGTCAACATTGAGGAAGGCTACGTGCGGCTCACCCCGCCCGCTGGCCTGTTCACCGTGAATAAGGACGCCGCGGAAGGAACGCCCGAATAATGCGCTTTGATGTTGTCAGTATTTTCCCGGAGTACTTAGCGCCCCTGGATCTGAGTTTGATTGGCAAGGCCCGCACCGAGGGGCTCCTGGCACTGTCGGTGCATGACCTGCGTTCCTACACGGCCGATCGGCACCGCACAGTGGATGACACCCCGTACGGGGGCGGCGCCGGCATGGTCATGAAGCCTGAACCCTGGGCGCAGGCGCTCACTGACATTGCGCAGGCATCCCCGGTGCCTAAGGGCGCCAAGCCCACACTCATTGTGCCCTCGCCTGCCGGCGAAGTGTTCACTCAGCAGCTGGCCTATGAGCTCGCTGAGGAGGAGCACCTGGTTTTTGCCTGCGGACGCTATGAGGGTATTGACGAGCGTGTCCTGGAATGGGCGGCCGATCACTACACCGTGCGCCCCGTCAGCCTCGGCGACTACGTGCTCAACGGCGGCGAAGTTGCCGTGTTGGCCATGGTTGAAGCCATTGGCCGGCTCATCCCCGGTGTGGTGGGCAACCCGGAGTCACTCATCGAAGAGTCACATTCCGACGGTTTGTTGGAGTACCCCGTCTACACGAAACCCTCCAGCTGGCGTGAGCGGGACGTGCCCGAAGTGCTGCTCAGTGGCAACCACGGCAAGATCGCCAAATTCCGTAAGGAGCTCCAGCTGCGACGCACTGCCGAACGCCGGCCGGACTTGATTGACGCCCTTGACGTTTCCAACTTCAGCAAGGCGGACAGGAACGTGCTCTGGGACCTGGGTTACGCCGTCGTCGATGGCAAAGCAGCACGCCGCGACGACGCCTAAACGCCGTGGTTTGGGGCAACGGTTTTCAGCTGTGCGATTAGTCTGGCGCCATGGAGTATGGCAAAATAGGTAAATGTGCCTGACTGGGCGCGTTCCTGCCACAGGGGGAGCGTTAGTCAACAGAGCGGCACGCCGGTGATCCATCCTAGGTAACCGGTCCAAAACCTTTTCGATTTCCATGACTGGCCAGCTTGGCCGTCCATGGAATTCGTGACACAAAGTAAATGACCTGTGGCGTTTACCTGGAGTGAGAAAAATGCATCTTCTCGATTCCGTTGACGCAGCCAGCCTGCGCAGCGACATCCCCGCCTTCCGCGCCGGCGACACCCTCAACGTTCACGTGAACATCATTGAAGGTTCCCGCGCACGTGTCCAGGTATTCAAGGGCTTCGTCCTTGGCCGCCAGGGCGACGGCGTTCGCGAAACCTTCACGGTTCGCAAGATCTCCTTCGGCGTCGGTGTAGAGCGTACCTTCCCGGTACACTCCCCGGTTCTGGAAAAGATCGAAGTTGTCACCAAGGGTGACGTCCGCCGCGCCAAGCTGTACTACATGCGTAACCTGCGCGGCAAGGCTGCAAAGATCAAGGAAAAGCGCGATAACCTTCCCACCAAGTAACACCGGGAAACGCACTTTGACTCAAGCGAAACGCCAGTCCAGGAAACTGGGCTGGCGTTTTGTTTCGCTGGCAATCATTGTCATCTTCTTATTCCTGGCGGTTGTGAGGAACACCTGGCTGGATGTTTACTACATCCCTTCGGAATCCATGGAACCGACAATGCTCACAGGCGACCGCGTGCTGGTCTCCAGGCTCGCTTTCGTCAACAGGCCCATTGCGCGCGGCGACGTGGTGGTCTTCGACGGCAGAGGATCGTTTGTGCCACTGAAATCTGGCGCAGGCCCCGTCCTGGACGGTGTTGTTGGTGCCGGGCATTGGTTGGGCCTGGTCCCCAACAACAACATCTACGTGAAACGTGTCCTCGGAGTTGCCGGGGACACGGTGAAATGCTGTTCGGCCAGCGGCCTGCTGGAAATCAACGGTGTGCCCGTGACCGAAAGCTACCTGTATCCCGGAGACGCACCCAGCGCGGTGAAGTTCGACGTGACCGTCCCGCAGGGTAAATTATGGCTTATGGGTGACCATCGAAGCGTTTCCCTCGACTCCCGATCCTTGTTGGGTGCTCCCGGCGGTGGCTTGATCTCCACCCACCGAGTCATTGGATCTCCGATCGCCACAGTCTGGCCGCTGGGCCGCGTTCACGTCCTGACCGGCGACGGCGCAGTCGTGCCGTAGCGCCGCCACGGACCTGCGCCAAGCATTGGCGTGTACGATCATTTTTTGACCTGACCTTGTTAAGGAAATAAACGTTGATGCAACCCAGTGATGCGCAGGAGTCCGGTGGCGAGCAGTCCCCTGAAGGAACTGCCCCGGAGCCTGCTGAAGAGCCGCTGCGCCGAGACCTGCGGGCCCGTCGGGCGAAATCAGAGACCTCCGGCACCGAGGACGGCGGCACCTTGGGCGAACGCGTCGGGCACCGGGCGTGGGCGTGGGGCAAGGAACTGCTCACCATTATTGTCATCGCCGTGGTGCTGTCATTCTTGATCAAGACGTTCTTTTTCCGTGCCTTCTTCATCCCGTCGGGCTCCATGGAGAACACATTGGAGATCCAGGACAGGATCTTTGTGAACTTGTTGGTGCCGGAACCCTTTGGTCTGAAGCGTGGCGACATTGTTGTTTTCAAGGACACCCAAGGCTGGCTGAAGGAAACAGCCACCGATGACAGCCCCGTGGGCTGGATCGGGGAGATCGCCACCTTCATTGGGTTGGCGCCAGATAATTCTCAACAACACCTGGTCAAGCGCGTCATTGGCTTGCCCGGGGACAAGGTTGTCTGCTGCGACGCTGAGGGGAAACTGACCATCAACGGCACAGCCATCACCGAGCCGTACCTCTATCCGGGAGCTGCGCCGTCGGAAGAGACCTTTGAGGTGACGGTCCCCGAGGGGAAGTTGTGGGTCATGGGCGACCACAGAAACAACTCGCAGGACTCCCGCGCTCACCAAAGCATTGACGGCACGGGGTTCGTGCCCATCGACGACGTTGAAGGACGGGCCATCGTCATTGCCTGGCCGTTTTCGCGGTGGGACATCTTGGGCAACTACCCTGACGTGTTCACCGATGTTCCTGAGCCGAAGAGTGCCAGCGTTGCCTTGCAGCAACCGACGGCGGGTCAATAGTGGCTGCTGCGGCACCCACCCTAGACTGGGAACGCGAACTCGCCGCCCAGGGCTACGCGATAGTTGCCGGTTGCGATGAAGTGGGCCGCGGCTCGCTGGCCGGCCCCGTCAGCGTTGGGGTGGTCATCATCCACGCGGGCACCGCCAGTGACCTGCCCGGGGTCAAGGACAGCAAGCTGCTGCGCCCGGCCGTGCGTGAGGCACTGGTGCCGGCCATTGTTGACTGGGCGGCCGCAAGCGCCGTGGGACACGCCAGTGCCCAGGAGATCGACTCCGTCGGTTTGGTGGGCGCCCTGCGTCTGGCCGGGACCCGCGCCATGACCGACGCGGCCGCGACGCTCAGCCCGGACTTTGTGATCCTTGACGGCAATCAAGACTGGCTCTCGGAACCGGTGCAGGGTGGCCTTGACTTGTTCTCCGCCACAGCAGAGCCCGTGGCCCGGCCGTGGCGCACCCAGACCCGCATCAAGGCGGACATGACGTGCTTGTCAGTCGCCGCGGCCAGCGTCCTGGCCAAGGTTGAGCGCGACGGCCTCATGACCGAACTTGCCCAGCAGTTGCCCGGCTTCGGTTGGGAGTCCAATATGGGCTACGGAACAGCCTCCCACCGAGCAGCTATTGCGGCGCAGGGTCCCAGCGACTACCACCGGAAAACCTGGCGCCTCATTTAGCCCCGGCGGCGCGGCTGGTCCCGTTGGGTAAGTGAGGCTCTCGTGATGGATGATGGAAGCATGAGTGCTGAGGATCTGGAAAACTACGAAACCGACATGGAGCTGCAGCTCTACCGCGAATATCGTGACGTGGTAAACCTGTTCAGCTATGTGGTGGAAACTGAACGACGCTTTTACCTGGCAAATCATGTGGACCTGCAGGCCCGCTCCGCCGACGGTGAGGTGTACTTTGACCTGACCTTGCAGGATGCGTGGGTGTGGGATGTGTACAGGACGGCACGCTTTGTGAAGAACGTGCGCGTGATCACCTTCAAGGACGTCAATGTTGAAGAGCTGATCAAGTCCGATGACTTGCAGATCCCCAAGGATGGCCAGCTGGGCCCGCTGGGCTAAACCACCGGCCACCCGGGTGGGCAGACATTAACCAAGGACGACGGCGGAACCCACATTCCGCCGTCGTTCTTTGCCGTGTGAACCAGCAGCATTTACCAGACCACTGGGCCCCAAAGGGGCGACATGATGGAGTTTTCAGTGTGATTTCCATCCCATAAATCCGGGGAGTTATCACGTTTTGGCAAATTATGTCAGTCGCTGCGGGTTGTTACCATGCAGTAATGAGTCGAAACAAAAGTATCGAATCCAAGCCCAAAACCGGAGGCGACCCGACTGCCACCGTCACCGACGAGGTTGATGGGCGAAACCGCATCAACAAAGTAGTCTTTTTTGGGGCAGCCGGCGGCGTATTGGCCATCGCGCTCTGGGCCATCATCGACCAAGACGGTGCCGACCTTGTCATCAGCAACGTCGTGAGCTGGGTCGGGTCCACCTTTGGCTGGTTTTACTCGCTGGTGGTTGTCCTGGTGCTGGCCTTCGTGATTGCCGTTGCCTGCAACAAGGTCGGCAAGACCCGGCTGGGACCAGACCACTCCCGACCCACCTTCAACCTCTTCACCTGGACGGCAATGCTGTTTGCCGCCGGCATTGGGATCGACCTGATGTTTTTCTCGGTCTCCGAGCCGGTAGCCCAATACTTGGCCCCGCCGTCGGGCGATGGAAGCAACGTTGAGGCTGCCCGCCAGGCCATGGCCTGGACACTGTTTCACTACGGCATCCTCGGCTGGGGACTCTACGCGCTCGTTGGCCTGGCCCTGGCCTACTTCGCCTACCGCCACAACCTGCCGTTGAGCATTCGGTCCGCGCTATACCCGATCGTGGGCAAGCGCATTCACGGCGGGCTCGGTGACGCCGTGGACATTGCCGCGGTGCTGGGCACCATATTTGGCATCGCCACATCCCTGGGCATCGGTGTTGCCCAGCTGAACTTTGGCTTGAACTACATGTTCGGCATTCCGGAAAACACCTCGGTGCAAATTGCGCTGATCGCCGTTGCTGTCATCATGGCGACAGTGTCCGTGCTCACCGGAGTCGAAAAGGGCATCCGGCGCCTGTCCGAACTCAACGTCATCTTGTGCATTGTGCTGATGCTGTTCGTGCTCTTTGCCGGGAAGACCCGCTACCTGCTTGACGGGATCATCCTGAACATCGGCGACACCATCTCCCGATTCCCCGGCATGGCCCTTGACACCTTTGCCTACGACCGCCCGGACGCCTGGCTCAACAGTTGGACACTGTTCTTCTGGGCCTGGTGGATCGCCTGGGCACCCTTCGTGGGCTTGTTCCTGGCCCGCATCTCCCGCGGCCGGACCATCCGCCAGTTTGTCGGCGGCGTGCTGGTGGTGCCCTTTGTCTTCATCCTGCTGTGGATCTCAATCTTCGGCAACACCGCCCTGGACCTGGTGCGCAGCGGCAACAGTGCGTTTGGCGAAATGGCCATGAGCAACCCCGAACGCGGCTTTTACCTGATGCTTGACCAATACCCCGGAGCCACCTTGACGGCGGCCGTCGCAACTTTTACCGGCTTGCTGTTTTACGTCACCAGTGCCGACTCCGGTGCACTCGTCATGGCCAACTTCACCTCGCGGCTGAATGACCCCGGCGCCGACGCCGCCAAATGGGTTCGGCTCTTCTGGTCGCTGGCCACCGGCCTGCTGACGCTGTCCATGCTGCTGGTTGGTGGAGTGGCTACGCTGCAAAATGCCACCGTCATCATGGGGCTGCCCTTTTCGGTGGTGCTGTTGTTCATCATGTTGGGCCTGTACAAGGCACTGCGGGTGGAGAACGCGCTGGCCGGAAGTTACCGAGACGGACTCCATGGCGTGTTGTCGTCCAGGGCCGAAGGCACCGGGCATGACAGCCGACGGGGCTGGAAGCAACGGCTGGCCAGTGCAGTCAACTACCCGGGCAAACGGCAGGCACAAAAGTTCATGACTGAGGTCGCCCGGCCAGCCCTGGAGGAGGTGTGTGATGAATTCGCCGCCCAAGGGATCGAGGCCGCCCTGGACTTCGGCACAGTGGAACCGCCCGGCATTGGCACGGCAGACCTGCTGATTCAGCATGGCGATGAGCGGGCCTTCAAATACCAGATCTACCCCGTGCAGCGTGAAGTGCCAACCTACGCCACATCGTCTGCAAAGACCGAGCACTACTACCGGATGGAAGTGTTCTCACTGGAAGGCAGCCACGGCTACGACCTCTTTGGTTGCGGCCGGGAACAGGTCATTGCCGATGTTCTAGACCACTACGAAATACATTTGGCGTTCCTCCACGAAAACGGCGGAACCACCGGAATCAGTAAAATCGCCGAAACCAGCGAAGCCACGACAGACTGGGGAGGCGACTTCGACACTGTCGAGGACGCAACCGTGGCCGTCGCAACCACACCACCGAACGACGAATTGGAGCAGGAGAAATCATGACAGTACAAAACTCTGCCGGACCGGCCAGCACCAGGGCCGCAAGCATGTTCATCGACGGCGCGTGGGCGCCTGCGGCAGCCGGAGGCACCCGTGAGATTACCTGCCCAGCTGACGGTCAGCTCGTGGCCACAGTTTCGGAAGGGACGGCCGAAGACTCCGAACGCGCCATTGCCGCCGCCCGCGCCTCCTTTGACTCGGGTGTGTGGTCTTCCGTCCCGGCACCGCAACGCGGAGATTTCCTGCTCAAGGTTGCCAGCCGGCTCCGGGAGCGAAAGGAAGAATTTGCCCGCGCCGAATCAGCGGACACCGGCAAACGGATCCTCGAAAGCCGGCTGGACATGGACGACATTGCCGCCTGCTTCGACTACTTCGGCCGTTTGTCCGGCCAACAGGCAGGACGGATCGTCGATGCCTCCGACAACAACGTGCTCTCACGCATTGTGTATGAGCCGGTCGGTGTCTGCACCATGATCACACCGTGGAACTACCCGCTGCTGCAGGCGGCCTGGAAGATCGCCCCGGCGCTGGCAGCTGGCTGTTCCTTCGTCCTCAAGCCAGCAGAACTGACCCCGTCCACGGCCATTTTGATGCTCGATGTGCTCGATGAGCTGGGCCTGCCCACCGGCGTCGCCAACCTCGTCACGGGAGCCGGCGCCGCCGTCGGCCCTCCACTGTCGAGCCACCCGGACGTGGACATGGTCTCGTTCACCGGCGGGCTGGTCACCGGGCGCGGCATTGCTGCGTCCGCGGCCGGAACGGTCAAAAAAGTGGCACTGGAACTCGGGGGCAAGAACCCCAACGTCATCTTTGCTGACGCAGACTTTGACGCTGCCCTGGACAACGCCCTCAACGGCGCCTTTGTCCACTCCGGCCAGGTGTGCTCCGCGGGAGCCCGGCTGATTGTGGAGGAATCAATCGCCGAAAACTTCGTCAATGAGCTGGTGCGCCGGGCGGACGGCATCCGCTTGGGCGGGCCCTATGATGAGCTGGCCGAGACCGGCCCGCTGATCTCCGCGGACCACCTGGAGAAGGTCGATGCCTACGTTCGCAAGGGCCGGGAAGAGGGCGCACGAATCCGCTGTGGCGGACGTCCGGCCACGGCTGCCGAGGTAGGTGCTGCCCGTGGGGCGGCGCCGCACGGGCAGGACGCGCCGAAGGCGGACGGGCACTACTACCTGCCCACTGTCATCGACCAGGTCACCTCCGGCATGTCGGTGCTTGTCGATGAGGCGTTCGGACCCACAGTCACCGTCGAAACGTTCACCACTGAGGACCAGGCCGTGGCCCTAGGCAATGACACCATTTACGGTCTCGCCGGGGCAGTCTGGACCCAGGACGCCGGGAAGGCGCAGCGCGTGGCCGGCCGGCTGCGCCACGGCACCATCTGGATCAACGACTTCCACCCCTACCTGCCGCAGGCTGAATGGGGCGGCTTCGGCCAATCCGGTGTGGGCCGCGAACTCGGGCCCACAGGTCTCGGGGAATATCAGGAAGCCAAGCACGTGTACCAAAACCTCGACCCGCAGGTCACCGGTTGGTTTGCCGACCACGACGCCCGCCCCGCACAGGAGGCGAAGTAACACATGACGACCATTGAAGAAGCAGCCAACCGCACCTTTGACTACATCGTCATTGGCGGTGGTTCAGCAGGTGCAGCCGCGGCGGCACGGCTGAGCGAGGACCCCGCCGTCGAAGTGGCACTCGTGGAGGCCGGACCGGACGACCACGGGCTGCCCGAAATCCTCCAGCTTGACCGTTGGATGGAGCTGCTGGAATCCGGACTCGACTGGGACTACCCCATCGAAGAACAAAAGAATGGCAACTCGTTCATGCGCCATGCCCGGGCACGGGTCATGGGCGGCTGTTCCAGCCACAACTCCTGCATAGCCTTTTGGGCGCCGCGGGAAGACCTGGACGACTGGGAATCGGTGCACGGGGCCACCGGCTGGAATGCCGAGATGGGCTACCGTCTTTTCAAGCAGCTCGAAACGAATGACGACGCCGGCGCCGGTGCCCCGCACCACGGTGACAGCGGGCCGGTACATCTCATGAACGTGCCACCGGCGGACCCCTGCGGTGTTGCACTGCTGGATGCCTGTGAACAAGCAGGCATCCCGCGGGCGAAATTCAACGACAATACGACAGTTGTCAACGGCGCGAATTTCTTCCAGATCAACCGCCAGCCGGACGGCACCCGCGCGTCGAGCTCGGTGTCGTACATCCACCCGATCATGGGGCGGAAAAACTTCACCTTGTTGACGGACTTGCGCGCCCGGGAACTGACCTTTGACGAGGTCAACAGGTGCACGGGCGTCAACGTGGTGGACTCGGCGTTCGGCCGCACGCACACGTTGAAGGCCAACCGCGAGGTGATCGTGTCCGCCGGGGCCATCGACACACCGAAATTGCTGATGCTTTCCGGCATTGGCCCGGCAGAGCACCTGCGCGAGCACGGCATTGCGGTCCGGGTGGACTCGCCCGGGGTTGGTGAGAACTTGCAGGACCACCCCGAAGGTGTCATCCAGTGGGATGCGAAGAAACCCATGGTGGAGGAGTCCACCCAGTGGTGGGAGATTGGCATTTTCTCCCCGACCCGCAACGGGCTGGACCGTCCGGATTTGATGATGCATTACGGGTCCGTGCCGTTCGACATGCACACGCTGCGCCAGGGCTACCCGACGACGGAGAACGGCTTTTGCCTGACCCCGAACGTCACGCATGCGAAGTCGCGCGGCACCGTCAGGCTGCGCAGCCGGGACTTCCGCGACAAGCCGAAGGTGGACCCGCGCTACTTCACCGACCCCGAAGGTCACGACATGACAATCATGATCGCCGGCATCCGCCGGGCCCGGGAAATTGTTGCCCAGCCGGCCATGGCCGACTGGGCCGGCACCGAGCTGTACCCCGGGTCGGAGGTGCAAAGCGATGAACAGATCGCCGACTACATCCGCCGCACGCACAACACCGTCTACCACCCGGCCGGCAGTGTCCGCATGGGTGCCGACGACGATGTGCTGGCGCCGGTGGATCCGCAGCTGCGGGTCAAGGGTGTGACCGGATTGCGCGTGGCCGACGGCTCCGTCATGCCGGAGCTCGTGACTGTCAACCCCAACATCACCACCATGATGATCGGCGAACGCTGCGCTGAACTGGTCCGCGCAACGGCCGCCAGCTAAAGCAACCTCCGCCCTGCCAAGGCACGACGTCGGCGCACCGCCCCACCCGGGCGGGGCGCCGACGTCGTGGGTTAACCGTGACATTGTTCCCTCACAGGCGGTGTTGGTAGCCCGGCTGTCCACAATTGGGGGTGGTGAGCTGTTGCGGCGCCTCAAAGTCAGCCACGCTGTCAGTGGAGGCAGTCATGAGGGCTAAAGATGTGTTGGGCCAGGCAGGTGAACGGCTGGCGGCAGATTACTTGGAGGACCGCGGCATACGCGTCATCGACAACAATTGGCGCTGTCCGCGCGGCGAGATTGACCTGGTTGCATTGGACGGGGACGAACTAGTCATCGTAGAAGTTAAAACGCGTCGCTCGCGCCGGTACGGTGATCCCTTGGAAGCCCTGACCCGGACCAAGATCCTGCGCCTGCGCACACTGGCAGTGCTGTGGGCCCGTGAACACCAGTACGTCATGGGCGCTGTGCGGATAGACGCCGTGGGCATCATCATGGATCATTCCACCGCCCCGAGCATTGATCATCTCAAGGGTGTGGCCTGATGAGCATGGGGCGGGCCCTTGCCGTGGCGTTGGTGGGTTTGAACGGGCACGTCATTGAGGTTGAGGCGGACATTGGCCAGACCCTGCCCAACTTTGTTCTGCTTGGACTGCCGGACGCATCTCTCTCCGAAGCCCGTGAGCGCATTCGTTCGGCAGCGCAAAACTCGGGCATCCCGCTGAGCCGGCGCAAGATCACAGTGAATCTGGTGCCAGCATCCTTGCCCAAGAAGGGCTCCGGCTTTGATCTGGGCATTGTCATGGCAGCACTTAACGCCGCCGGGGACGTCAGGGGCACGGCGGGCACAGTCTTTATCTCCGAACTGGGGCTCGATGGCAGGCTGCGCGCCGTCCGGGGCGTGCTGCCGGCTGTTCTTGCTGCGCTCAACGCCGGGTACACGCACTTTGTGGTGGCGGCAGAGAATCTGGCCGAGGCCCGCCTGGTCAAAGGGGCCCAGGTGCGCGGCTACAGTTGTTTGGCGCAGGTGGCGCTGGACTTTGACGCCGATCCCAAGGCGTTGGTGATGGTTGACGGGGCAGAACTGCACAGTGCCAAAAACAGAACACCGGCGGACCGTGCCGATGCCGGGCATCCTCGTGCTGACCTGTCGGATGTGGCCGGCCAGCCCGTGGCCAGGCTTGCCCTGGAGATCGCTGCCGCCGGTGGCCACCACCTGATGATGGTTGGCCCGCCGGGTTCGGGAAAGACCATGTTGGCGGAGCGGTTGCCGGGGCTGCTGCCCGATCTCAGTGATGCCGAAGCCATGGAAGTAACGGCCATTCATTCCCTGGAATACAGGCGGTCCTCCCTGGCACAGTTGCTCCGGCGCCCACCCTATGAGCGCCCGCACCATTCTGCCAGTACGGCGGCCATCATTGGTGGTGGCAGCGGTGTCCCGCGGCCAGGGGCAGCATCACGGGCCCATCGGGGCGTGCTGTTTTTGGACGAGGCACCCGAGTTCGACAAACGGGTGCTCGACGCACTGCGCCAACCCCTGGAGAGCGGTGAACTGGTGCTGCACCGTGCGGCTGGCACAGCAGCCTACCCGGCCCGCTTCCAACTCGTCCTGGCCGCAAACCCTTGCCCGTGCGGGAAAGCCACCGGCAAAGGGATCAACTGTGAATGCACCCCGATGGCCCGCAGGCGCTATTTTGGCCGGCTGTCGGGCCCACTGTTGGACCGGGTGGACATTCAGTTGCACGTCAACAAGGTCCGGTTGGAGCAATTGGCTGATTCGGGCCAGCGCGAATCAACGGCCCAAGTGGCGCATCGGGTGCTGTTGGCCAGGGACGCTGCCCGGGCGCGCCTGAAACCCTGGGGGCTGAACCACAATGCCGATCTCACCGGAACAGTACTGCGTGGCCCCCTACGGTTGAACGGTCACGACACAGCCTTGCTGGACAGGGCCATGGCCACGGGGGTGCTGAGCGTGCGCGGCTATGACCGTGTGCTGCGCCTGGCCTGGACGGTGGCCGATCTGCAGGGCCGTGACCGCCCCGGTAGCGACGAAGTGGGGTTGGCGCTGACATTGCGGCAACGAGGAGAAGGACTATGAGCAGCGGTGAAATCCATTGGGGCGGTGCGGGATTGCGCGTTGCCCGGGCCGCCCTGACACGCCTGATGGAACCATCGGATCTGCCCGGGTTGGCGTTGATTTGTGCCTTGGGACCGGAGGAGGCCCTTGCCTTCATTGCTGGCACGGACGTCTCCCACGCCGGCGTGGAACGCCAGGTCACCGAGATACTTGGTGCGGCCGGCACCCAGCGGTGGGCGGGGCTGTCTGAGACGCTGGGGCGTTGGCGGCCGCGGCTGGCTGATGTTGCGCCCGAGCGGGATCTTGCCACGGTTGCCAGACTGGGAGGTGGGCTGCTGATTCCCGAGGACGCGTCATGGCCACGAGCCCTTGACGACTTGGAACTGGGGGCACCCATTGCGCTGTGGTGCCGGGGCACGTTCGATCACATTCCGGAGCAGTCCCGGTGCATAGCTGTTGTGGGCTCGCGTGACAACACCAGCTACGGGGCCAACGTGAGCGTGGAAATTGCCGGCTCGCTGGTCCAGCGCGGTTACACGGTGATGAGCGGGGGAGCCTACGGGATAGACGCCCACGCCCACCGTGGCGCCCTGGGCGCGGCCGCGACCATGCCTGCGGTGTTGGCCGGCCACCCCACCGGTGCCGAGATGACGGGGCCGCCCACTCTTGCCGTCATGGCCGGGGGAGTGGACAGGTTCTATCCAACAGGCAATGAGGACTTGCTGCGGACCATCGCCGAACGCGGCCTCATCGTGGCTGAAGTTCCGCCCGGCACCAACCCCACCCGGTACAGATTTCTGCAGCGAAACCGGCTGATAGCGGCGCTGTGCGCCGTGACGGTTGTGGTGGAGGCGCGCTGGAGATCGGGAGCTCTCAATACTGCTCATCACGCCGAGGCGTTGAGCCGGCCGGTGGGAGCAGTTCCCGGGTCAGTGTATTCGGCCAATTCCGCTGGTTGCCATCGATTGTTGCGGGAAGGCTCGGCGGTGTGCGTGACGGATGCGGGCGACATCGCCGAACTGGCCGGGGCCATGGGTGAGAACCTGGCGCCCGAACCCCAGACCCAGGCGGCCCTATACGACGGGTTGGGCACCTCGGACCTGCTGCTCCTGGATGCGCTTCCCCTGCGCACGGCCACAACAGTGGAGAAATTGTGCGTGGTTGCCGGACTGAGTGCGGCAACCGTGCTGGCCGGATTGGGGAGATTGGAGGCCCTGGGATTGGCCGTGGGCGTGGCTGGTGGCTGGAAACGCAGCGCCCAGTAGTGTCCTCCGCCAGCGGCCTGCCCAGGAAGCTGCGGCCGGTGATTGAGATGGCAGCAGACAACGGGCCCACTGCCGTGGCATGATGACCTCTATGAGCCAGGTCTCAGATCAGCAACCACAGCCAAGGCGCCGGCACCACAAACGTCGGAACATCTTGTTGATCATTCTTGCTGTGCTCCTTGCGGCGCTGCTGGTGGTTGCGGTGTTCGTAGGGAACTTGGTGCACAGCTTTGACACAAAGACGCAAAAGATCCCCCAGGCATTCCCCAGCGAACAGCTGCGCCCAACCCAAGAGCCGTCGTCCCCGGCAGCGTCGGCCATGAACCTGCTGCTTTTGGGAAGTGACAGCCGTGGCGATTCGGTGGACCTGGCCGAAGAGGGCGCACCCTCGAACCAGCGCTCCGACACCATCATGTGGGCCCACATTCCAGCAGACCGCAAGAACATATACCTGATGTCGATCATGCGCGACACGTGGGTGGAAATTCCCGGATACGGAGAAGCAAAAATAAACGCCGCCATGGCCTTTGGCGGGGTTCCGCTGGTGGTACAGACGGTGGAAGGGTTGTTCAAGGACAGGATCGACCACGTGGTCATGGTGGACTTTGAGGGCTTCAAGGCCGTCACCGACGCACTCGGAGGAATCGACGTCGATGTCCCCGTGCCCTTTACCTCGGTTCACGGCAACTACACGTTTAAAGCCGGCCCGCAGACGCTCACCGGGGATCAAGCGCTGGGGTTTGTCCGTGAACGGTACGCCTTCGCCGACGGTGACTATCAACGGGTGAGAAACCAGCAAATGTTCCTGAAGTCAGTGCTGGGTAAGGCGCTTGAACCAGCAACGTTGACCAATCCGCTCAAAGTCACTGACCTAGTCAATCAGGTATCACCGTTTGTGAGCGTCGATTCGGGCGTGAACGTGGCAATGTTGGCTGCTCTGGGGGTGAGCCTTCGCAGCGTCACGGGCTCGGATGTCATCTCCTTCACCTTGCCCACCTCGGGCACAGGCACCAGCGCGGATGGCCAATCCATAGTGCTCAGGGACGACTCCGCCATCACAGCCATCGCCGAAGCGCTGCGTGCGGATTCGTTGGGGGTGTATTTGAAGAACGCCGGATTGGGCTGAACGTCCCTACCTAACCCGCGGAGTTGGACGAAAATTGTTGCCTGGCGGCGGGGGAACTTGCCCCCACAGCCGCATCGGCGCACAGTGGGGGTGTGGATCTTGACGAACGCTCAGCACTACCCCCGGCACTTGCGACGGCCGCCGATGCCTTCGAGCGGTACTTGCGCACGGAGCGTGGCCGCTCCGACCACACCATTCGGGCATATCGTGGCGATGTTGACGCGCTGCTCATCCATGCTGTCGCCGAAGGGTATTCAACGGTGGCGGAGTTGGATCTAGGCTCACTGCGGCGCTGGTTGGGCGAACAGAATTCCGCCGGTTTGGCACGGTCCACGCTTGCCCGGCGGGCCGCCACAGTGCGTAGCTTCACTGCCTGGGCGCTGCGGGAAGAAATCATTGCCGTCGATCCGGCGTTGCGGCTCAAAGCCCCCCAGCGGGAACGGACACTGCCGGCGGTGTTGCAGCAGCAGCAACTGAGCAGACTTCTTGAGCGCATGTCCACGGCCGCGCAGGACGAGGACCCCGTGGCGATCCGGGACTTGGCCATGGTTGAACTGCTCTATGGCACAGGAATCCGTGTCGGTGAGCTCACCGGTTTGGACGTGGCGGATGTCAACCGTGAACGGCGCACCGTCAGCGTGGTGGGTAAAGGTAACAAGGAGCGCGTTGTTCCCTATGGTGTGCCCGCAGATACTGCTCTGGGCCGCTGGCTGACAACTGGGCGGGGCGCCCTTTACCAACCGCACAGTGGCACGGCGCTTTTCCTGGGACGGCGGGGAGGCCGCATTGATCAACGCACCGTTCGTACGGTGGTGGATCGCTTGTTCTCGTCCCTGGAAGATACCTCCGCGAGAGGCCCACACACCTTGCGCCACTCGGCAGCGACCCATCTGCTCGATGGCGGGGCGGACTTGCGTACAGTGCAGGAGATTCTCGGTCACAGTTCCCTGGCCACCACGCAGCTGTACACCCACGTTTCCGTGGAGCGGCTGCGGGACAGTTATCGCACGGCTCATCCCAGGGCGTAACAGGTGGCCGGGGCCAATAACGCTCCGCAGTGAGTCGACGGTGGCGTAAACTGCCCGGCTACGGCACAATGATAGGAGGCTAACGCTAAACAACCAAAGACGGGTATCACGCTCAGAGAATCCGGGTCGGTTCACGCAGGATCCGCGCAAAGAAAAGTTTCATCCTAAGAAGGTCGTTGGGGAAGACGCACCTACTGCAATGGAGGATGGAATGAAGGTAGAAAACACGCGCGGTGTTTTGTTTGTGCACTCAGCCCCGGCTGTCATGTGCCCACATATTGAGTCATCCATTGCCGGGGTGATGGATCAGCGCACGGACTTGCAGTGGACTGCACAGCCCGCTGCGCCCAATGTCTTGCGCACAGAACTTCAGTGGCGCGGCGCAGCCGGCACCGGTGCCAAGCTCGCCTCCGCACTGCGGGGATGGGCCAATGTCAGGTATGAGGTCACCGAAGACCCAAGCGCCGGTGTTGATGGTTCGCGCTGGTCGCACACACCCGAATTGGGTATCTTCCATGCCGTCACGGACGTGCACGGAAATATCATGGTCTCCGAAGACCGGATCCGCTACGCCTATGAGATGGGCAAGGGCGACCCCTCAGTGGTCTACCAGGAGCTGTCCTTGGCGTTGGGTGAGGCGTGGGATGAGGAACTGGAACCGTTCCGCCATGCAGCAGCCGGGGCCCCGGTGCGCTGGCTCCACCACGTAGGCTGACCTCAATCCAGAACTGACCCGCAGAAAACGCCGAAAAGTCACGGGAAAACCGTGATTTTCGGCGTTTTCTGCGGGTCAGTTTGTCGTTGGCCCACTCGCAATTTGGGGAGCGGGTGAGGACTAGCTGGGCAGTTCAACCTTGGGGCCTGTGCTGCGGATGGCTACAACAGCGTTGTGGCCACCGAAGCCGAACGAGTTGTTAAGCGCTATGATCTCGCCCTCGGGCAGTGCACGCGGCGTGCCCGTGATGACGTCCAACGGGATTTCTGGGTCCTGGTTTTCCAAGTTGATGGTCACAGGTGCCAGACGGTGGTAGACGGCCAGCACCGTCAGCACTGACTCGACGGCGCCGGAGGCACCCAACAGGTGGCCCGTCTGGGACTTCGTGGCGGAAACGCACACATTGTTGACGTGATCACCCAAGGCGGCCTTCAGGGCTGTGTACTCGGGCTTGTCCCCAACAGGGGTGGAGGTTGCGTGCGCGTTGACGTGGACAACGTCTTCGGGCAGGGCGCGGGCGTCAAACAACGCAGCCTTGAGTGCACGGGTGGCACCGAGGCCCTGGGGGTCGGGCGCGGTGATGTGGTACGCGTCGGCGGTGACCGAGGTGCCGGCCAATTCGCCATAGATGCGGGCGCCGCGGGCCAGGGCGTGCTCCTCAGCTTCGAGGACCAACGCTCCGGCGCCTTCGCCCATGACAAAACCGTCACGGTTGAGGTCGTAAGGGCGTGATGCCGTCTCCGGAGAGTCGTTGCGCTTGGAGAGGGCCTGCATGGCGGCAAAGGAGGCCATGGGCAGCGGGTGAATGGCGGCTTCGGCGCCACCTGCCACGACGACGTCGGCCTTGCCCGAACGGATCAGCTCCAGCCCAATGTGCAGGGCCTCAGTTCCGGAGGCACAAGCAGATACGGGGGTGTGGGCACCGGCCCGGGCGCCAAGGTCCAAGCTGACGGCTGCGGCGGGACCGTTGGGCATCAGCATGGGAACAGTCATGGGCAAAACCCGGCGGGGGCCCTTTTCACGCAGGGTGTCCCACGCGTCAAGAAGCGTCCACACCCCGCCAATGCCTGTGGCAAAGGCGACGGCGAGACGATCGTTGTCGATCTCCTCGATGCCCGAATCACGCCACGCTTCACGGGCAGCCACCACAGCGAATTGGGTTGAGGGGTCCATGCGTTTGGCTTCAACACGGCTCAGGACATCCGTGGCAGGAGTTGTTACCCGGGCGGCGAAGTGAACGGGAAGATCATACTTTTCCACCCAGTCATCGTTAAGCGTGTGGGCACCGGAGACGCCCTTGAGGGCGTTCTTCCACATGGTCGGGACGTCGCCGCCAATAGGCGTCGTGGCGCCTAATCCGGTGATGACTACTTTGCGGGCCATGGTTCAACTCTCTACAAAAATTATGGGGCAGGGCCAATCAATGATTTTGTGGTTGGCCGGCGTCCTGCATTCCGGCCAACCACCATACCCTGTGCCGCTTGCGCGATAAAGGGCTAACGCTTTGGCAGCTTAGGCCTGTGCGCCTGCAATGAAGCTGACAGCGTCGCCAACAGTCTTGAGGTTCTTGACTTCCTCGTCGGGGATTTTGACGTCGAACTTCTCTTCAGCGTTGACAACAATGGTCATCATGGAGATGGAATCGATGTCCAGGTCATCCGTGAAGGACTTGTCCAGCTCTACAGCCTCGGGGGCCAGGCCCGTCTCCTCGTTGACGATTTCAGCCAAACCGGCCAGGATTTCTTCGTTGCTAGCCATTGATGGCTCCTTTTCTTCTTTGCTGTGATCAAGGAAATGATCTTTTCAGGCATGATGATCGCACCACGGATGTGGCGAGATACGTTTGTTAGGGAAGACGCACCACTTGGGCGCCAAACACCAGTCCGGCACCAAAGCCGATCTGAAGCGAAAGCTTACCGGAGAGCTCCGGGTTCTCCGCTAGCAGGCGGTGTGTTGCCAAAGGAATTGAGGCCGCTGAGGTGTTGCCGGCCTCGGCAATGTCGCGGCCAATGATGACGTGCTCGGGCAGTTTGAGCTGCTTGGCCAATTCGTCGATGATGCGCATGTTGGCCTGGTGCGGGACAAAGGCACCCAAATCTGCTGCCTCGATACCGGCGGAGTCGAGGGCTGCCTTGGCCACCTTGGCCATTTCCCACACAGCCCAGCGGAACACTGTTTGGCCGTCCTGGCGCAGCGTGGGCCACAAGCTGGCGTGAGCCTCATCGGCGGCAGCCAAGTCAACGCCGTCGCCCTTCATGGCCTGCTCGCTGAAATCACGGATGTCCAGCTGGGAGTGGGTCATGCCGATGGTGTCCCACTTGCCGCCATCGGATCCCCACACGGTGGGGCTGATGCCTGGTTCGTCGGAGGGGCCAATGACAACGGCGCCGGCGCCGTCGCCCAACAGGAAGGAAATGGTGCGCTCGTGGTTGTCGATGACGTCGGAGAGTTTTTCAACACCGATGACCAAAACGTACTCGGCGGTGCCCGAACGGACCAGGGCGTCACCCTGGGCCACGCCGTAGCAGTAGCCGGCACATGCGGCCGAGATGTCAAACGCGGGGGCCGGTGTGCAACCGAGCGTGTCGGCAATCAATGTGGCCGCGGACGGGGTGGCGTAGGGGTGCGTCACGGTTGACACCAGTACGGCGCCAATCTGTGCGGGCTCAATCCCTGCCTGCTTGATGGCCTCGGCGCCGGCGCCCACAGCCATGTCCACCACGGAGACGTCCTTGGGGGCGCGGTGGCGGGTGACGATGCCCGTGCGTTGGCGAATCCATTCATCGGATGAATCAATCCACTGGCACACGTCGTCATTGGTGACGATCAGGGAAGGGCGGTACGCGCCGATACCGAGAATGGCCGATCCTAGGCGTTGGGTGCTTTGTTTCAGCGTGGGAGTGCTCACAGGGTTCCTTCGTCGGGCGCGGAGTGGGCTGCCAGCAATTCCTGGGCAGCTACAAGATCATCAGGTGTTTTCACTGCAACGGTAGCAATACCGCTCATGCCGCGCTTGGCCAGGCCCGTCAGCGTGCCGGCAGGAGCGAGCTCGATCAACGCCGTCACACCCATGGCTGACATGGTTTCCATGCACAAATCCCACCGGACGGGCCGTGACACCTGGGCGATCAACGAGCCAAGTGCCGCTTCCCCGGAAGGCACGACGGCGCCGTCGAAGTTGGAGAGCAGCGCCACCTTGGGCGTGTGCGGGGTCAGGGACGGGGCGAGAGCCTCCAAGGCCGCCACGGCGGGGGCCATGTGGTGGGTATGGAAGGCGCCGGCAACCTGGAGCGGGATGACTCGGGCCTTGGCTGGCGGCGCGGCAACCAGGGCAGCTATCTGTTCTAAGGTGCCGGCCGCAACCGTTTGGCCCTTGGAGTTCATATTGGCGGGGGTCAAGCCCGCAGCGGCGATGGCGGCCAGCACCTCCTCGGCGTCCCCGCCCACCACGGCGGCCATGCCGGTGGGGGTCGCCGCAGCGGCCTCGGCCATGCGGTTGGCGCGTTCACGCACAAACGCCATGGCATCAGCCGGGGAAAGTGTCCCGCTCAGCGTTGCTGCCGTAATTTCACCCACCGAATGACCAGCAACCACCACGTTGCGAGAGGCCAGGGCGGCTGACGCGTCAGGTCCCAGAAGCGCCTGGGCGGTAATGAGACCGGCCGCCACAATCAAGGGTTGGGCAACGGCTGTGTCCTTGATGGTTTCAGCGTCACTGGTGGTGCCGTGGGCGAGAAGGTCAATCCCCGCAGCATCGCTCAAGGTGGCCAGTTGGGTGGCCACGCCGGGACGTTCAAGCCACGGCGAAAGGAACCCGGGAGTTTGAGAGCCCTGTCCAGGGCAGACTATTGCAAGCACATTAACCAGCTTTCCAAACAAAACGGCATAAGAGCGGTGTTTTCATGCACCAAGCTTTTCGCCACGATTTGTAGGAAGTCTACAATAGTGCCGCGTTTTGGGTCTTATTGGTGACGACTTTTTTGGCCACGTTCGGCAAATCTGCGGCGGCGAGGCCTAGGTGGAGGACTTGGGGGTGACGGCCGCTTGTTTGCTCGCCGGCGACTTTGACCCTGTTTGTTTTTTCGGCGTGGCAAGCCTGCCCACGATGAGGGCTGTCTGCAGGACAAACGCCTCCCGGGGGATCAACGGATCCCACCCAGTCACGTCACAGACGCGCCGCAAACGGTAGCGGACGGTGTTGGAGTGGACAAAAAGGTCGCGGGCGGCGGCCTCCAGGGAATGCCCGCCCTGCAGATAGCTGCTCAGGGTTTCGATCAGGCCGTTGGAGGCGGCCAGCAAGGGCCTGTAGATGCTCACCAGAAGCGCCCGTTTGGCGGAGTCGTCACCGCCCAAAACACGTTCGGGCAAAAGGTCGTCGGCCGAGACGGGCCGTGGCGCAGCCGACCAGCCCTTGGCGACAGCCATGCCCGCGAACGCCGCTTTCGCCGAGGCTGTGGCGTCGTGCAAGGTGGCGGCCAAGGGGCCGTACACTACTGCGCCGGGGGCAAAAAGTTCGCTCAGCCGGACATAGGCCGACTCCGGATCGGTCACATTGCCCAACACCAAAATGAGCTTGTCACCTTGAATTCCCACCATGACGTCTTCGGCGAAACGGGCCGCCGCGCGACGCAACGTGGCCAGAAACAAGGCGTTGGCCTCCGAAGGGGCCGGGCCCACCATGATGGTGAACTGGCTGTGCGAGGTCCACCCCAGGGCCGAAATTCTTGATTGCAGGGCGTCGGAGTTTTCGCCCCGCAGAATCCCGTCAACAGCCAAAGCCTCCAGGCGGGTGTCCCACGCCCCGCGGTTCTCGGCTGCCCGGGCGTAAACGTCCGCCGCGGCGAAAGCGACCTCACGCGAATAGCGCAACACTGCCTCACGTAGATCAACCTGCTCACCGGCGGCGGCCAGTTCCGGAACCCTGTCCTCCACGACTTGAACCACTGTGCGGATCAGTTGCAGGGCCCGTTGCAGGCTGATGGAGCGGGTGAGTTCTGTGGGGGCCGTGCCAAAGACGTCCGAGAGCACCCAGCTGGGTGAGGAGGGGTGCTCATACCAGGAGACAAAAGCCGTAATGCCGTTTTGGGCCACCAGTCCAAGGGCGGAACGTTCATCGGCGCTGAGCCGCCTGTACCAAGGGAGAGTGGTTTCCAGCTCGCGACGCATCATGGTGGAGAGCGGGCCAATGTTGGCGCGCAATCTTTCCAACGTTTCTGAGGTGCTCGTGATGCCGGCAGCGCCGTGGTGTGCACTGGTGCCGCTGGCGGCTGTGTCCTCGGCTGCAGGTGATTTCTTGGCTACCATCTCTTGAGGATATGTCCTTAGCGGCCGGGGTGGCTATTTGTGTGAACTCCACAACTGCAAAATGTGAAGAACGTGCAGGTCTGGGGCTTAAAGTCGGACGGGTGGCTGGTGTGGCTGTAGATGTTCCACAGCCGCACCAACCACCCGTCCGGGGCAGGGCGTTGCGGGTTAGCCTTCGCCGCCCGCGTTGCCGGTGGTGCCGGCGTTGACGTTCAGCAGATCGTATTTTGCGATCGCGTCACGGGGTGCGTTGACGTCGATTTTGCCGTCCTTGGCGAGCATCTGCAGGGTTCGGACCACCACTGAGTGGGAGTCGATCTTGAAGAAGCGTCGCGCTGCTGCCCGGGTGTCGGAGAAACCGAAGCCATCGGCACCGAGGCTGGCGAAGTCATTGGGCAGGAACTGGCGGATCTGGTCCGGCACTGCTTTCATGTAGTCGCTGACGGCGACGACGGGTCCTTGCGCATCGGCCATGGCGGCGGTGATGAACGGGACCCGGACGTCGGCTTCGGGGTTCAGGAACGCGTCCTCTTCGGCGGCGAGGGCATCCCTGCGTAGTTCTGTCCAGGAGGTTACTGACCAGACGTCGGCGGCGACTCCCCAATCCTCGGCGAGGATTCGTTGTGCCTCCAAGGCCCACGGCACGGATACGCCGGAGGCAAGGAGCTGGGTGCGGGGCCCGTCGTGTTCAGACTTTTTGAGCAGGTAGATGCCGCGGGTGATGCCCTCGACGTCGATGTTCTCGGGGGCCTTGGGCTGGGTGATCGGTTCGTTGTACACCGTGATGTAGTACATGACGTTGGGATCAACGGAGTCCTTGCCGTACATGCGTTCAAGGCCGGCGTGGATGATCGCGCCGATCTCGTAGCCGTAGGCCGGGTCGTAGGTGACTACGGCCGGGTTCGTGGCGGCCAGGATCGGGGAGTGCCCATCGGCGTGCTGCAGTCCTTCACCGGTGAGGGTGGTCCGTCCTGCGGTGGCGCCGATGATGAATCCGCGAGTCATTTGGTCGCCAGCGGCCCAGAAGGAATCTCCTGTGCGCTGGAAGCCGAACATGGAGTAGAACACGTAGACCGGGATCAACGGTTCCCCGTGGGTGGCGTAGGCGGTGCCAGCGGCGGTGAATGCTGCCACCGACCCGGCCTCGTTGATGCCGGCGTGCACGATCTGTCCGGAGACGGATTCCTTGTAAGCCAACACCAGGTCGCGGTCCACGGAGAGGTAGTTCTGTCCGTTGGGGTTGTAGATCTTCGCGGTGGGGAAGAACGCGTCAATACCGAAGGTGCGTGCCTCGTCCGGGATGATCGGGACAATGCGTTTGCCGATGTTCGGGTCCCTCATCAAGTCCTTGAGGAGGCGCACGAACGCCATGGTGGTGGCTGCTTGTTGCTTGCCGGAGCCACGGTTGGCTACCTCGTAGGTTTTATCCCCGGGCAGTTCCAATTCGGTGTGTGTGGTGCGGCGTTCGGGCAGGAAACCGCCCAACGCGGCGCGGCGCTCCATCAGGTACTTGATTTCCGGGGCGTCCATGCCGGGGTGGTAGTACGGGGGACGGTACGGGTCAGCTTCCAGAACCTCATCGCTGATGGGGAGGCGCAGGTGGGTGCGGAAAGCCTTCAGGTCTGACAGCGTCAGCTTCTTCATCTGGTGCGTGGCGTTACGCGCCTCGAAGTGAGTGCCCAGGCCGTAGCCCTTCACGGTGTGGGCCAGGATCACTGTGGGTTTGCCCTTGAACTCGGCGGCAGCCTTATAGGCGGCATACACCTTGTGATAGTCGTGGCCACCACGTTTGAGGTTCCAGACCTCGTCATCGGAAAGGTGTGCTGCGAGTTCCTTCGTTTGCGGGGTTTGCCCGAAGAAGTGCTCACGCACGAAGCCGCCGGATTCGGCCTTGTAGGTTTGGTAGTCACCATCGAGGGTGGTGTTCATGACATCAACCAGGGAACCATCTGTATCGCGGGCCAGGAGGTCATCCCATTCCCGGCCCCACAGGACCTTGATGACGTTCCAGCCGGCGCCGCGGAAGAACGCCTCAAGTTCCTGGACGATCTTGCCGTTACCGCGGACGGGCCCGTCGAGTCGTTGGAGGTTGCAGTTGATAACAAAGTTCAGGTTATCGAGCTTGTCGTTTGCGGCGAGTTGGAGCAGGCCGCGCGATTCGGGCTCGTCCATTTCACCATCACCGAGGAACGCCCAGACTTGCTGGTCGCTGGTGTCCTTGATGCCGCGGTTGTGCAGGTACCGGTTCGACTGGGCCTGGTAGATCGCGTTCATCGGGCCAATGCCCATCGACACGGTGGGGAATTCCCAGAACTCAGGCATCAGGCGCGGGTGCGGGTACGACGACAGGGCATGGCCCTCTTTGGACTTTTCCTGACGGAAACCGTCCATGTCTTCCTCGGACAGGCGCCCTTCAAGGAAGGCGCGGGCATACATGCCGGGGGAGGCGTGGCCCTGGAAGAAAATCTGGTCCCCACCACCGGGGTGGTTCTTGCCACGGAAGAAGTGGTTGAAACCGACCTCATACAACGTCGCGGCACCAGCATAGGTGGAGATGTGCCCGCCAACACCAATGTCGGGGCGCTGGGCACGGTGCACCATGACGGCGGCGTTCCACCGCAACCACGCACGGTACTTACGCTCAATCTCCTCATTGCCGGGGAATACAGGCTCCTGATCGGCCGGGATGGTGTTCACATAATCGGTGGTCGTGACCATAGGCACGCCAACGCTCTGCGCGCCTGCCCGCTGCAGCAGACTACGCATAATGAACTGGGCACGCTCAGTGCCGCGTTCCTGAATCAACGTATCCAAAGACTCCAACCATTCGGCAGTCTCTTCCGGATCGCGATCGGGCAGCTGGTTTGTCAACCCGCTAAGGATGTGGGAATTTTCGTCTCCTGCAGCCACGTCCAACCTCTCTAAAAAGCAGTGTGTGGCGCCCATGACTGTAGCCGTGGGCGTGTACAGACACTCTAGACCGCTGGTGCGGATTGTGCGTAGCTGTGCCCAGTGCATGACCGGCTGCCAAGGCCGGGCTACCGTTCACTATAGGCCCCGCAGAGGGGTGTTCGTAATGGAAATCACAATTTAATGAGCTCCCGCTCGGCATGTTTGTTGCATAGAGCCGTTAAGTAGGGGCAAGATGGGCGCAGCCCCTAGACTGAGGGTACTGACCAATTACCCAACGCGGAAGCGTTGAACGCAGGAGGAATCACGTGAGCGAGGCCGACGCCGGCACAGTAGCCAAGGTGGCAGGCATTTTGGGGTTCAAGGATGGGGATCTCATCCAAGAACTCGGATATGACGACGACGTTGATTTTGACCTTCGCGACAACATTGAGGACCATATCGGTTCGGAAATGTTTGACGAAGAGGACCATGACGTAGTTGACGCCATCATTTTTTGGTGGCGCAAGGATGACGGGGACTTAGTAGATGCCCTGGTGGATTCCTTGACGTCCCTGGATGAGGGCGGGATTGTGTGGATTCTGACGCCCAAGTCCGGCCGGGACGGCTATGTTCCGCCGGCAGAGATCCTTGAAGCGGCACCGACGGCGGGTCTGCATGTGACCACCACCGAGGGTGTTTCCGCGGATTGGGCTGCGACACGGTTGGCTCCACGCAAGCGCCAATAATGCACGACGGCGGCACGCACCCAGGGTTGCAAGTCGGGGACATTGCCCCAGGCTTTTCCTTGCCGAATCAGTTTGGTGAGCCCATCTCGCTCGCTGGGTTGCGTGGCGCCCCCGTCGCCATAGTGTTTTATCCCTTTGCCTTCTCGGGTATTTGCACCGGTGAGCTGGGTGAGTTGGGCGACAACCTTGCCGTCTTTGCCGCAGCCGGCGTACATCTCCTGGCTGTCTCGGTGGACTCCAAGTACACCTTGCGCGCCTTTGCTGCCGCACAAGGCTATACCTTTGACCTGCTGGCCGACTTTTGGCCCCACGGCGAGGTTGCCAGTGCCTACGGGGCCTTCGACACGGTCCGGGGCATGTCAGGGCGCAGCACTTTTCTTATCACCGCCGACGGGCTGATTGCCGATACGTTCAGCACCCCAACAGGGCAAGCCCGCCCGCTTGAGCGGTATTGGCAGGCGTTGGGGCGGCTTTAGCCATGGATCCTCTCCGCCCCGGCATTGGTCTCACAGCCCTGGTGGCTGCCGGCTCTCCGCAGCCGGCCATTCCCGCCGCTGAGCGAGTGCTGATTCCTGCCGTCAGGGTGCAGCTGGGGCAGGTGGTGGAGCTGTGGCGTGGGCGAAGGTTTGTTCTGCTCACGGGCGCCGGCCTGAGCACTGACTCCGGGATCCCGGACTATCGCGGACCAACATCGGTGCCCCGAAACCCACTGACGTATCAAGAATTCGTTGGTGACGCGCAGCTGCGCCAACGGTACTGGGCCCGCAATCACCTGGGTTGGCACTTCATGCGCCAGGCGACCCCGAATGCCGGCCATTTCGCCGCAACAGTGCTCGAAGGTTGCGGGTTGCTCAGCGGGATCATCACCCAAAACGTTGACAGGCTCCATGAAGAAGCTGGCGCCATCGATGTGGTGGACCTCCATGGCCGCTACGACCGTGTGGTGTGCCTGCAGTGCCGGGAAATCTTCAGTAGGGCCTTCGTTGCCACGTTGCTCGGGGTCGCCAATCCCGACTTCCTCGATGCTGTTGCGCGGCTCGGGG
Source organism: Arthrobacter sp. TMN-49 (assembly GCF_054511095.1). Classification (NCBI taxonomy): domain Bacteria; kingdom Bacillati; phylum Actinomycetota; class Actinomycetes; order Micrococcales; family Micrococcaceae; genus Arthrobacter; species Arthrobacter sp. TMN-49. Next base: position 180,213 of record NZ_JBTNDH010000002.1, read on the forward strand.
GCGTTGCGGTTGGTCCGGATGGCGATGCTGATCTGGAGCATGAGGTTCTGATTGGCGCGTTCACGCCGCCAGCATGCCCGGTATGCACAGGCATGCTCAAGCCCGACTTTGTGTTCTTTGGCGAGAATGTCCCCAAAGATCGGGTGGAACGCTCATTCGCCATGGTTGAGGCGGCGGCCGGGATAGTGGTGGCGGGCTCGTCGCTAACTGTCAGGAGCGGGCTTCGTTTTGTGAAGAAAGCAGCCAAGGGCGGAAAGGCCGTGATCATCATCAACAGGGGTGCCACCCGGGGAGACGAGCTGGCAGATGTGAAGATTGACGCGGGGGTCAGTGAGTGTATGACCCACATCACCGACACTTTGAGGCCTTGATTGGCGCAAACGCCAAAACATCATGTACAGTAGTTTCTCGTTGGTCAGGCCAACAAGCGCAAAGCAAGGAAGCCTGAGTAATGAATGGGTCTTTAGCTCAGCTGGTAGAGCGCCACGTTTACACCGTGGATGTCATCGGTTCGATCCCGGTAGGACCCACCAATAAAAGAACCCCGCGGGTTCAAGACAAACAGTCTTGAAACCGCGGGGTTCTTTGCATTCTGGGCCCCTGCAGGGGTGTCTGAGGATTGACATCGTAAAGGGGATTTGATGGACGGTATTTCTTTTACCGCAATCGACTTTGAAACAGCCAACAACTACCGCGCCTCCGCATGTGCGGTGGGGCTGATTAAAGTTCGGGCCGGGAAGGTGACCGAACAGGCCTCATGGTTGATAAAACCCTTGCCCGGCTATGAGGCGTTTCACCCCGTCAATGTGAGCATTCACGGTATTACCGCCGCGCACGTGCACAACATGCCCACCTGGCGTGGAATCTACGGACCCATGACGGATTTTATTGGCGGCGATGCGCTAGTGGGTCACAATGTCAGCTTTGAGAGATCAGTCATTTCAAAGGCCAATGAAGCCTGCGGCCTGCCCGCCCACGCCGCGGATTTTCACTGCACCCTGACCCTGGCGCGAAAACACTTGGACCTGGCCCACTACACACTCTCCGATGTTGTGGGCGCCTTGCAGCTGCCGGCGTTCAACCACCACGACGCCGGTGACGACGCACGCGCCAGCGCCCTGATTGCCCTTGAACTGGCCCGCCGCAACGGCGCCTCCACCCTGGCGGAACTCTGGCCGGCACCCGGCGCCAAAACGGCAGCCAAACAGCCCAGCTACCTTTCAGCGGGATACACCCGCAGATTGGCTGATCTGCCCCCGGCAAACGCCTTGGCGAATCCCCACGGTCCACTTTTCGGGCAAACAATCGTCTTCAGCGGAGATCTTGCTGCCATGCCGCGAGACCAGGCCCAGGACGCGGCAGCCGCCAGGGGCGCCACGATTGCCAACAGCACCACCAAGAAGGTCACACTGGTGGTGTGCGCCGATCTGGGAAAGGCTCGAAGCTTGCCCAGCAGCAAGGTCAAACGCGCCCACGAGCTCGCAGCGGCTGGACAAAATATCCAGGTGATCAGCGAACAACAGTTCCTGCGGCTCATGGCCTTTCGGTAAGACGCTCCGCGCGCCACCCGCCACGCTCCACGCGCCACCCGCCGTCGTGAGTCGGGAAAGCCCGCAGCCCCAAGAGGCTGAATGTCAGAGCCAGTCCGTAGCGTACGGGATATGAAATCTGCGATGGAACTCCTGGTGGTGCGCACAACCCCCGCTGGCGTGCCGGTGGCGGTGCGGCGCGATGGCCACGAATGGTTGATTGGTGCCGAACCTGTGCGATGGTTCGAGCGAACCGACTGGTGGCGGCTCGCGCGCCGGATGCCTAAGGGCCAAGGCCGCGTGGACGTCCAGGTGTGGCAGGTGCAAGCGCGTTTAGGGCGAAACCCGCGCAGCGACCTGGTCACCATGGAGCTGGAGTGCGATTCCGACGGCGGCGCCTGGCGGGTCCGCGGTGCCCAGCCCGCGGCGCGGTGACTGCCTGTCGTGGCGCAGTGGCCGGCAGTTCTTCAACGGCGCCACTTAAAGTGAAAGGTTCCCCGCCACAGCTATTGGGGGACGCTGTGGTGGGGAACCAGTACTAAAAATATAGCCGTTGAATCCACAGGATGCAAACTGACACGCCAAATTTCCAGATAGCGCTTCAGAACTGTGGGGTCTGCGCAGGAGGCTCATTTTCCCCGGGCGGCGAAGTGGTCCGGGGCGGGCCCCGTCACAGTTAGCCGGGCGGGTTTGCCTCGGCTTGGGCGACCCTGAGCAACCGTGGCGCCGGCATCGTGGCTAGGCCACGACGGGGCAGCTGGTGGACACCTCGCGAGCGACTGCCGTGGCCAAGGGCGCGACGATCAGCGCATAGGACACTGTAGGTGGCCGGAGTGTGGCGTGTGCGCCGACAACGGGCGCTTAACGTGGAGGACCTCCCACTGTGGCTATTGGGGGACGCCACAGTGGAAGGTCTGAAGAAAATATACCTCCCCTGTGAAAAAAACACAAGACCGGACGTTCTACATCTTCGCGTGGACAGTAGGATGGAACTTGTTCACTGCAATGAACCGTTGGTTGTGGTGGAATGCGGGCCCATGGGTGCCATGGGTCCCCACCTTCAGCGTCGAGGAAGCTATATGAGTGAAGTTCAGGCCGAAACAAAGGGCGCCAACGCCCCGCAGGGTCCCGCGCCAGCGAAAAGCCTTGACCCGAGGGGCAATGCAACCCCCGCCCCGGCTGTCACGAGGGCCGCGGCGGTGCTCGATGCGCTTGCTGAATCGGTCACCGGGCGCCTGACCCTTAGCGATCTGGCCCGCGAACTGGGCATTCCGAAATCCTCCACATCAAATCTGTTGCAGGCGCTCGAGGATGCCGAGCTGATCACCCGGCAGGGCTCCGACTACGCGCTCGGTGTGAAGCTCGTGGAGCTTGGTGCTGCCTACTTGAGCCGCCGGGACGAGGTGCGGGAGTTTTACCGCTTCTGCGAGCAGGCGCCCATGCTCAAGGGTGAGACGGTGCGCATTGCGATGCTTGACGGCGACAATGTCATCTACCTGGCCCGCTATGAGGGGCACCCGGCCGTGCGGTTGACCTCCAATATTGGCGACAAGATGCCCGTCACACTATGTGCTGTAGGTAAGGCGCTGGTGGCTAGACTGCACGACCATGATCTGGAGGAGCTCTTCCCGGATGACGTGGCACTGCCGGTCATGACGCCCCGGTCGCTTAAAACCGGGCGGGAACTCAAAGCGGAGATTGCTGGCATTCGCGCGCAGGGGTACGCCTTTGAGGACGAGGAATCCACCTTGGGGGTGGTGAGCCTGGGGGTGGCTGTGCCGACGCACGGTTCCCATGGTCCCAACCTGGCGGTCTCGGTGACAGCCTTGAAGGCCACATTCTCGGACGAGCAGCGCGGTGCCATGGTGCGGGAGTTGCTGGAGTTGACCAAAATGCTGGGCAATCCCATGGGTTAGTGACCCGGATAACATTTTTCCCTTGGCGAACCGTTCACTGTGATGTACGCTGTTCAGCATAGTGATCGACCTAACGGTCGTTGTCGCCTGCCTGGACCAATGGTGGTTCGGGACGTTTCAAGGGAGAACCAGTGACTACACAGCCTTTACGCCCCACCCGTCCGTCCGCGGCGCAAACCGACGAGCCAGTCGATCCGGACCAGCTTCGCCGGGCCACCCTAGCCAGCTCCGTTGGTTCGGCGCTGGAATACTATGACTTCTACATTTACGGCCTGGCCACTGCGCTCATTTTTGGCCCATTGTTCTTTGCCCCGCTGGGCGCAACGGGTGCCCTCATTGCCGCCTTTGCCACCTACGGGGTTGGATTCGCAGCACGCCCCTTTGGTGGACTGATCTTCGGCTACATTGGAGACCGCTTCGGTCGCAAACAGGTCCTGCTACTGACCATCGGCCTCATGGGAACGGCGTCGTTTGCCATCGGTTTGCTGCCAACGTACGAGCAAGCTGGCATGTTGGGTGCCATTCTTTTGGTCCTCATGCGCATCATTCAGGGGCTGGGAGCCGGCGCCGAGCAGGCCGGCGCCACCACCCTCATCTCCGAGGTGGCCCCGCGCACGCGCCGCGGATTCTTCGCAGCCCTGCCGTTTGTTGGCATCCAGATCGGCACGTTGCTGGGCGCTGGCACCTTCGCGCTCCTGGGCCTGGCGAATCCCGAGGTTCTGACAGGATGGCTGTGGCGGTTGCCGTTCCTGGCCAGCATCCTGCTAATTGCCGTCGCCATCTACATTCGCCTCAAGCTCAAGGAAACCCCTGTCTTCCAGGAGCTGGAGAAGCACAAAAACGTCAACAAGAACCCGTTGGGCGTTCTGTGGCGCACCTCCAAGAAGAACGTGCTGATCGGCATCGGCCTGCGCATGGGTGAAAACGGCAACTCCACCATCTACTCCACGCTGCTGGTCGGGTTCATGGCCGCCAAGGGAGGCATATTTGAGGGCGACAAGTTCATTGGCCCCGTTGGCCTCCTCATTGCCGCAGGGTTCTCAGCCATCATGGTGATTACCTTTGGTGCCCTGTCTGACCGGGTGGGCCGCGTCAAGGTGTACCGCTACGGAGCTTTGTTCCAGCTCTTGTTCGCCTTCCCGGCGTTCTACTTGATCTCGCTGGGCAACGTCACGCTGGTCTGGATCGTCATGAGCATCGGCATTGCGCTGGGCGTGCAGTCCATGCTTGGTCCGCAGTGCGCCTTGCTGCCCGAGCTCTTTGGCTCCACGCACCGCTTCACCGGCGTGGCCATGAGCAGGGAGATATCTGCTGTCTTTGCCGGCGGCATAGCACCGTTCGTGGGTGGCCTGCTGCTGGCCATCACCCATCAGTCGTGGGTAGTGCTCGCGGGCTACTCCCTGGTGTTGGCGGCAATCTCCTTCGCCACCACGTTCGTTACTCCCGAAACAGTTGGCCGTGACCTCAATCTGACCGAGGACGCCACGTAACCCAAGTCATCCACCGGCGGCGCCCGTTTCGACGGGCGCCGCTTGGCGTTAAGCTTCCCGAGCAGGCCCGACGCCGGGCCGGGCCTTGCGCTGGGATCCAGCCGGCCGCCGTCGTACGTCATCGGGGCACGGACACGCAAAAGGGGAGCCCCCGCAAACGGAGGCTCCCCTGAGCAGGCTGTGCTTTCTAGTAGAAGTGGACCGGGTCCACCGTGTGCAGCAGCGGCTCACCGGACTGGAAGCGGGTCAGGTTTTCGATGAACCGCTCAGCGATGAGGCGGTTCTCGGCCACACTCAATGCCGAGGTGTGCGGGGAAACCATGACGCGCGGGTGGTTCCACAGTGGACTTGTGGCCGGCAGGGGCTCCACCGCAAATACGTCGAGGCAGGCGTAGGAGACCTGGCCGTTGTTGAGGGCTTCCAGCAGAGCAGCCTCGTCAATAACAGTGCCGCGGCCGACGTTGACCAGCACGGTGCCGGGCTTCATGGCGTTGAAGATTTCCGCGTTGATCATCTTCTCCGTGTAGGGAGTGCCCGGCAGGGTGTTGATCAGGACGTCGGCCGTGGCCAGCAGTGCCGGCAGCCCGGCGGTGTCGGTGACAACGTCGATGCCCTCGATGGCTTCGACAGCGCGCTTGGTGCCGCTGACCTTCATGCCGAGCGCGTGAGCCAGGCGGGCCGTCTCCAAGCCGATCTCACCCAGACCGGTGATGACCAGCGTGGAACCACTGAGGAGGCGGGTGGGTGTGCGCAGTTCGGGCCAGTGCTTGGCGGCCTGATCGGCGGCAAGCTCGGCGGTGCGCTTGAAGCCGTTCAGTACGCCCATCATGGCGAATTCGGCCAACGGCAGCGCGTGGACGCCTGCGGAACTGGTGACGGATATGCGCGCCAGATCTGCCGCTGACAGATTGGCTGCCTTGACTGCTCCGCCGGCGCCCGCGGCCATGGCCTGGATCCACGCCAGCTTGGTGCTGGCCGCGATGGTGGCCAAACCCGCAGCATTCTCATTCGGGAAACCGTAGAGAACATCGGCGCTGCTCAACAGTTCCCAGTAGCGGGCCTCCTGCTCGTCCGTCCGCCGGAAGGAAGGGGCTCCGGCATGGTCGGCAGGAAAACGCTCCGGGGGGAGTAGCTCTGGTTCGTACAGCACTGTGACGGCTGGATGGGCGGCCCTGATGGCCTCCACGTGTTCGGCTTCGAGCGGGACGGCAATCGCGACGGTGAGATTCTGAGGCATCATGATGTTCATCATACTGAATTGTGGATAGAATACTGAACAAATGTGACAAGGAGTCACCAGAAATACCCCAACCACAATGTTGTGAGGACAGGTGCGCAATGACGCAAACCCCTTCATCGGGCCACGATCGCCCGTACACCCTCGGATTTGTCGGCTTGGGGCACATGGGTGCCCCAATGGCCGCCAATTTGCTGCGGGCGGGCTGGCCGCTGACGGTCTGGAATCGTTCCGCGGGCACCACTGAATCCCTGCGGGCCCGGGGCGCAGACGCCGCAGCCACTGTCGCGGACCTGCGGGACCACAACGTCATCATCTTCATGCTGCCCGATCTTGGCTTTGTTGCCGACGCTGCGGCGCCCCTGTTTGCGGCGTGGCGGGCGGCACCACCTGCGCCGGGCACCGCAGTGGTTGTCATGAGCAGCGTTTCACCCCAGGCCGTCCAGGCTTTTGGTGCGGAGGTGGCGCGGGCCAGCGCGGGACACGCCGCCGTCATCGACGCGCCCGTCAGCGGCGGCACTGTCGGTGCGCAGAACGGCACGCTGGCCATCATGGTCGGCGGCTCCAAGAGCGACTTTAAGCGTGTGCTCCCCGTACTGGAAAGCATGGGAACTACCGTTCGCCTGCTGGGCGGGCTGGGCTCCGGTTCCCTCGCCAAGGCGTGTAACCAATTGCTGGTGGGAACCACCACGGCGGCACTTGCCGAGGCAGCCGAACTCGCCGAACGCTCGGGCATGGACGTCGGAGCGCTCTTTGAGGTGCTCGGCGGGGGACTGGCAGGCAGTGCCGTGCTGACGGTGGTGGGGCCGCGGATCGCAGCCAAGGACTATGCGCCAACCGGACCCGCCAAATTTATGCACAAGGATCTGGGTTTTGTGCTCGAAAGCGCCGAGGCGGCAGGATCGGCCGTGCCCATGGCCCGGGCCGGGCATGCGCTCTATGGAGCCTTAACGGAGCAGGGGCTCGGTGACATGGACCTTGCCGTGGTCCGCGAGAGTATTGCCCGGCTGCGACCGGGCCCCTGACATGGCCCGGTCGCCATCGACGGATTGACGGCTCCTTGGCGCGGGGCGGGGTGGGGAAATAAATGAGAGATTCACACAAGAAAAGGACTGGCGAATGACTGGATTGTTTGATTTGAGCGGTCACGTTGCCTTGGTGACCGGCTCCAGCCGGGGCATCGGCAACGCGCTGGCGCGAGGACTTGCCGAGGCCGGGGCAACTGTTGTGCTCCACGGGCTGGATGCGCAACGGCTCGCCGCAGCCGAGGCAGCGATGGCGGCGGATTTTTCGCCCGGACGAATCCGCTCCGTCGCTTTTGATGTCACCAGTGATGTGGCGGCCGCTCAAGGTGTGGCGTGGATTGAAAGCGAGGTTGGGCCGCTGGATATCCTCGTCAACAACGCCGGGATCCAGCACCGTGTCCCACTCCTTGACTTGAAGGTTGAGGATTGGGACAGGGTGCTGCGCACGGATTTGACGAGTGCATTCTTGGTGGGACGCGAGGCTGCACGTGGCATGCTGACCCGCGGTCACGGAAAAATCATCAACATTTGCTCCGTACAGACTGACCTGGCCCGCCCCACCATCGCCGCCTATACGGCCGCCAAGGGCGGGCTGCGCAACCTGACCCGCGCCATGACGGCGGAGTGGGCCGGCGGCGGGATGCAGATCAACGGGATCGCTCCCGGGTACATCCACACCGAGATGACCCAGAAGTTGGTTGACGACGAGCAGTTCAACGCCTGGATTCTGGGCCGCACACCGGCCAACAGGTGGGGGACCGTGCAGGACCTGATCGGCCCGGCCGTGTGGTTGGCCTCCGCTGCGTCCAATTTTGTCAACGGACAAACCATCTTCATCGATGGCGGCATGACGGTGGTGGTGTAAACCATGACAACAAACTCAACACAGCCTCCGAGCACGCTGGCCGTGGTGGCCCACGGTAAGGGCGATCTTCGCATCGAGGCGGTGCCGCTGCTGGAACCGAACCCCGGCGAAGCTGTGGTCAATATTGCCTACGGCGGGATCTGTGGCTCCGACCTGCACTACTGGTTGCACGGTGCCGCCGGGGAATCCATCCTTAAAGACCCCATGGTGCTGGGGCACGAGGTTGTAGGTGTGGTGGTCACTGCTGCCGCCGACGGCACAGGACCCGCCGTTGGAACACCCGTGGCCGTCCACCCGGCCACCCCGGGGCCCGGCACTGCCAAATACCCCGCCGACCGCCCCAACCTTTCCCCGGGGTGCACCTATCTTGGCAGCGCCGCACGCCACCCGCACACCGCTGGCGCGTTCTTGCGCTACGCCAACTTGCCCACACACATGCTCCGTCCGCTCCCTGTGTCTCTCCCACTGCGCCGGGCCGCACTCGTTGAGCCGGCCAGTGTGGCATGGCATGCGGTGGGGCGTGCCGGCGACGTTCGGGGAAAGTCGGTGCTTGTGGTTGGCTGCGGGCCCATCGGCGCGCTGGCCATTGCAACTCTCAAGCGGGCCGGTGCCGGCCACATCACAGCCGTTGACATGCACGCCAAACCTCTGGAGATCGCCAAGGCAGTGGGGGCGGACGTGCTTCTGCAAGCACCCGGGGAGGAGGACATTGCCGCAATTGAGGCCGATGTGGTCATTGAGTCCTCCGGAAACCATTTCGGTCTGGAATCGGCCATCAAGGGCACTGTGCGCGGTGGGCGCGTTGTCATGGTCGGGTTGTTACCCTCAGGGCCGCAGCCGGTCGCCATCTCACTGGCGATCACTCGCGAGCTGGAGTTACTGGGCTCGTTTCGCTTCAACGATGAAATTGAGGAGGTGATTGCGGCACTCGCCGACGGCTCGTTGTTTGTTGATCCGGTTATTACACACGAATACGCACTCGATGACGCGCTGATTGCGTTTGACACGGCCAAAAACTCGGCCATGTCAGGGAAAGTTCTGCTGAACTTCAATGCCTAGGGACAACATTTAGCTTGCACAGGCCCACGTTGCCATGGATGGGGCGTCATGTGACATATCCAAATCATGGAACCGGCTGGGGAAGCAGCTCCGGCACCGATAAGCTTGAAGAAATCATTGATTCCGCACTGGAGGTACTATGTCTGAACAAAAAGGCTCTGCACAAATCGGCGTAACAGGTCTGGCCGTCATGGGCGCCAACCTTGCCCGCAACTTGGCCCGCAACGGGTTCACGGTTGCCCTGCACAACCGCTCAGTGCAAAAGACTGACGCGCTGTTGGCGGCTCATGGCGACGAGGGCAGCTTTGTCCGCACCGAGACATTGGCCGAGCTGGTCGACTCCTTGGAGAAGCCACGCCGCGTGCTCATCATGGTCAAGGCTGGCGGACCGGTTGACTCCGTCATCGATCAGCTGGTGCCGCTCATGGAAGCCGGCGACATCATCATCGACGGCGGCAACTCGCACTACCAGGACACCCGCCGCCGTGAGGCAGCGCTGGCGGAGAAGAACCTGCACTTTGTGGGCGTTGGCGTTTCCGGCGGTGAGGAAGGTGCCCTGATGGGTCCCTCCATCATGCCCGGTGGCTCCAAGGAGTCCTACGACGCGCTCGGTCCGTTGCTGGAAAAAATCTCCGCGAAGGTTGACGGTGCGCCCTGCTGCGCATGGATCGGCACCGACGGCGCCGGCCACTTCGTCAAGATGGTCCACAACGGCATCGAATACGCCGACATGCAGGTTATTGGCGAGGCCTACGACCTGCTGCGCAGTGCAGCAGGCATCGAGCCGGCCGAGCAGGCAGAGATCTTCGGCACGTGGAACGAAGGCCAGCTGGCTTCCTTCCTGATCGAAATCACGGCAGAAGTTTTGGGCCACGTTGACGCCAAGACCGGCAAGCCGCTGGTTGACGTCATTGTTGACTCCGCAGGCCAGAAGGGCACCGGACGCTGGACTGTCCAGTCAGGTCTGGACTTGGGTTCGCCCATCTCCGCCATTGCTGAGTCAGTGTTTGCTCGCGGCCTGTCCTCACAGCGTGACCAGCGTGCCATTGGCCAGGACGTTCTTGCCGGCCATGAGGTTGTTGTTGACCTGGGTGCCGACTTCGTCGAAGACGTTCGCCAGGCACTGTATGCGTCCAAGCTCATCAGCTACGCGCAGGGCATCGACATGCTGACCAGCGCGGCCACGGAATACAACTGGGACCTGAAGCTGGATGAGATCGCCTCGCTGTGGCGCGGCGGCTGCATCATCCGTGCCGAGCTGCTCAAGGACATCACGAAGGCGTACGCGGCCGACGACAAGCCGGCGAACCTGTTGTTCGCCCCGGCCTTCGCAGCGGAAATTGCCGAGGTTCTCCCGGCCTGGCGCCGCGTGGTGTCCACGGCCGTTCAGCTGGGCATCCCGGTTCCCGTGTTCTCCTCCTCACTGGCTTACTACGACGGCCTGCGCCGCAAGCGCCTGCCGGCGGCACTGACCCAGGGCCTGCGCGACTTGTTCGGGGCTCACACCTACAGCCGTGTCGACGCTGAAGGTACCTTCCACACCCAGTGGAGTGGCGACAAGTCCGAGATCAGTGCGGTAGACACTCACTAATCCCGCGCCTCTTTTTGCAACTGACCCGCAGAAAACGCCGAAAATCACGGGTTTCCCGTGATTTTTCGGCGTTTTCTGCGGGTCAGTTCCGGTTGTGGCGAAGTGACCCACCGGTTGCCACGAAAACCTAGATCCACATGGCCGGGTCGATGTATTCAGCCGGGTCCACGGCGGGTGCCATTTCCTTCTTGGCGTCCCTGTGCCGCACAGTGGCCGGGATCCCCGTGAGGATGGAGTTGGCAGGTGCGTCCTTAACGACGACGGCGTTGGCTCCCACGGCGGAATCGTCACCGATGTGGATGGGACCTAGAACTTTTGCCCCGGCTCCGATGGTGACCCGGCTGCCGATGGTGGGGTGGCGTTTGGTTTTTGCCAGTGAACGCCCACCGAGGGTGACGCCGTGGTAAATCATGACGTCCTCACCGATTTCTGCTGTCTCGCCAATGACCACGCCCATGCCGTGGTCAATGAAGAAACGCCTGCCAATGGTGGCGCCGGGATGTATTTCGATGCCTGTCGCAAATCGTGTCAGCTGCGACAGCACCCGTGCGGGGAATCGCAGCCCGGGTTTGGCCCACATTGTGTGCGTCAGCCGGTGCATCCAAATGGCGTGCAGGCCGGAGTAGACGAAAAAGTTCTCCATGGAGCCACGAGCGGCGGGGTCATGCGACCGGGCGGACTCAAGGTCTTCACGTATTCTGCCGAAAAATCCCACAGACTTCTTTCAGTTGGTCGCCGTCGTTCTAGTTCGGCGGAGTTCGCAATACGGGCGGCCCCACATACCAGAAGACCCGCATCAGCGACGCAGCGGCGTCAGTGATGCGGGAGCAATCTGGCAATGCGGGCCTAGATGAGGGTGCGTTAGCCCCGAATATCGTCGTACAGCACAGTTGAAATGTAGCGTTCGCCGAAGTCAGGAACCACGGCAACAATAAGTTTGCCGGCGTTTTCCTCACGCTTGGCCAGCTCCAGGGCGGCCCATACGGCGGCGCCGGCCGAAATGCCACCCAGGATGCCTTCCTGGTTGCCCAGTGCACGGGCCACAGCCACTGAGTCTTCCAAGGTGGCGTCAAGAACCTCGTCGTAAATCTCCTGATCGAGCACCTCGGGAATGAAGTTGGCGCCCAGACCCTGGATTTTGTGCGGTCCGGGTGCGCCGCCGTTGAGGATGGCCGAGTCAATCGGCTCCACAGCCACAACCTTCACGTTGGGGTTGCGCTTCTTTAGGAGCTGGCCGGCACCGGTGATGGTGCCGCCTGTGCCGACGCCGGCAACCAGAATGTCTACTTTGCCGTCGGTGTCATCCCAAATCTCTTCGCCCGTGGTGGCGAAGTGGATGGCAGAGTTGGCAGGGTTGGCGAACTGCTGGGCCCAAATCGAGTTCTCGGTGGTGGCCACAATCTCCTTGGCCTTCTCCACGGCTCCTCGCATGCCTTCCGAGCCCGGGGTCAGGACAATGTCAGCACCGTAGGCGCGCAGCATGACACGGCGTTCGGTTGACATGGTTTCCGGCATGGTCAAGATGACCTTGTAACCGCGGGCAGCGCCGACCATGGCTAGGGCGATTCCGGTGTTGCCTGAGGTGCCTTCGACAATGGTGCCACCGGGCTTGAGCTCGCCGGACGCTTCAGCGGCGTCGATGATGGCTACACCGATCCTGTCCTTGACGCTGTTGGCAGGGTTGTAAAACTCGAGTTTGACAGCCACTGTGGCGTTCAAGCCTTGCGTCAGGCGGTTCAAGCGCACCAAAGGGGTGCCGCCCACAAGCTGCGTGACGTTGTCATAAATCCGTGCCATGTAAGGTCCTACTCTCAAGAAGTCGTCACGAGCTCAGGTGGTGTCAATGCCCGCGCGGATGGGTGCTTATTGGACAGCGTAGCTAGCGGTTCTGCTGGTATCTAGGCCCTGAGCCACTGGGCGTAATGTTTTCTTACTTTTGCGATCTTGGGGTCGATAATGACCCGGCAATAGCCCACTTCGGGGCGCTTGGCGTAAAAGTCCTGGTGGTCGGCAGTAGCGTCGTAGACGTGGCCCAGCCGCGTCACCTCTGTCACTATGGGGTGGCGCCAATTGGGCTGGTTGCGCACAATTGCCTCCCGGAAGGCCGCCTCGTCTTCGGCATTGGCGTAGAACATGGCCGACCTGTACTGCGTTCCGGTGTCGTATCCCTGCCGGTTGAGTGTGGTGGGGTCGTGCTGGGTGAAGAACATGTCCAAGATGATGTCAGCGGGGATGACGTTTTCATCGAACGTCACCGATACTACCTCAGCATGTCCGGTCATGCCGGAACAGATCTGGTCGTAGCTGGGGTTGGGCACCGCGCCACCGGTGTATCCGGACACCACAGAGTGCACGCCCTTGGTCATCTGGTAGACGGCGTCCAAGCACCAGAAACAGCCGCCACCCAATACAAAAGTCAACATGTCTATTTATAAGTCATTTTGCGCCGCGTCCATTCCCGTGCGTGGCAATGGCCGCACGCCAGTAAAGTAGGAACATGAGCAAGGAACCAATTTTTCCCACGCCCCACGCTGTTCCAGACGTGGTTGACGAAGAATCCCAAGCGCAGGAAACCCCTATCGACACTGCTGAGGATATGGACGGCCCGGAAACTGAGCAGCTTGAGCCCGGCAGTGCTGAGGACTTGGAGACACTCGTTCTTGCCGACGTATTGCTGGCAGTGGAGGAGCTCTGGCCCGAATCGCTGGCTGAAGACTGGGACCGTGTTGGCTTGGTGGTTGGCCGCCCCGAGGCTGAGGTGGAGCGGATCATGTTTGCCGTGGACCCCACACTGGAAGTCATTGATGAGGCCCTGGAATGGGGGGCGCAACTACTCATTACTCACCACCCCTTGTTGTTGAAGGGTGTGAATTCGGTGGCCGCCACTTCCGGCAAGGGCCGTGCCGTTCACCGGCTGATTGAGGGTGGCTGTGCCTTGCTCACAGTCCACACCAACGGCGATAGTGCTGTGGGCGGTGTGTCTGATGTTCTGGCCGATGTTCTAGGACTCAGCGACGTCCAGCCGCTGATGCCGGCAGCCCACGGACTGGTTGAAGAAGGAATTGGCCGGGTGGGCCTGCTGCCCGGTGTAGAAAAGTTGGGTGATCTGGCCGCCAGGGTGTTCCTGACGTTGCCAGCCGTTGCCGGTGGCGTCCGCGTTGCGGGGGACAGGGACGCATTGGTGCACAAAGTGGCTGTGTGTGGTGGCTCCGGTGACAGTTTGTTCAATGCGGTGCGCGCCAGCGACGCCGACGTTTTCGTCACAGCAGACTTGCGTCACCATCCGGCGTCGGAAGCTCGTGAAGCGCGGGCGGACGGCAAGCCATACCTCATCGATCTTTCGCACTTTGCCAGCGAATGGCTGTGGTTGCCGGCGGCGGCCAAGGCGTTGGGCAATGTGCTCGCGGACCAGGGGTTTGAGGCGGAATTGGTGGTCAGCCAAACCAACACGGACCCATGGGACTTTATTCTGACGCCCGGGAACTAGGCTGTCATAAGGATTGCACCACCCACACGATGTAGCAGGAGGATTTACATGGCTAAGGCAGCACCGGCAGAGCAGATGCGATTGCTGGATATCCAGGTTCTGGATGGCAAATTACGGGCTCTCGATGTTCAGGCGAAGACCCTGAAGGAAGATCCCAGACTCCCGGATCTCCACGCGGGTGTCACGGTGGCCAAGAGTGATCTTGTGGTTCTTGACACTGCCCTCAGTGATGCGCACCGGGCACTGACGAAGTCTGAAGATGATGTGGCAGCAGTTGTGGCACGCATTGAGCGCGACGATGCCAAGCTCAACAGTGGCACGGGCCTGTCTAAGGACCTCATGGCCCTCCAGAGTGAACTGGTGTCGCTAAACAAGCGTCGCGGCGAGCTCGAAGACACCGAGTTGGAGCGCATGGAGGCGTACGAGCAGGTCACTGCCCAGCAAGGCGCGCAACGAGCCCTGGTGGAGCAGATGCAATCAGTGCTGGATGAAGTTCTTGATGAGGTACGCAGCAAACTGGGTGCCTTGAAAATGGAGCGCGATGCCACATTGGCTGAACGTGCGGAATTGACCGCCACCTTTGCTCCTGAGCTGCTGGCCATCTACGAGCGTTCCTTGGCCAAGTACGGCGTGGGTGCTGCCCGGCTGTTCCATGGAAAGTCGGAAGGATCGGGCATGCAGCTAAGTGCCGGGGACTTGGTGGATATCAAGAAGGCCCCACCGGAGACGATTGTCTTCTGCCCGGATTCTGGCGCCATCCTGGTTCGCTCGGACGAGTGGAACTAGACACCCCAGCACAACTGGCCCGCAGAAAACGCCGAAAATTCACGAATTCGTGGATATTTTCGGCGTTTTCTGCGGGCCAGTTGCGATTGGCGGTGATTCGGGCTGTCAGTCGGTGAGAATGATGTTCAACGCGTGCGCCTTGCGGGCTGTGCCGGCCACAAGCTCCACCTGCCACTTTTCACCGGCAGCCGAGGCCAGCTGCTCAGGGGTTAGCGGCTCCTTGCCGCGGCGGGTGATCAAATGCCGCGCCAATTCCCCGCGCGTGTGCTTGGCGAAGTGCGAAACCACTTTGCGGGTGCCGTCGCGTTCGGTGAGAACGTTGACGGACACGGTGCGGTGCGGATCAGGAGCCCACGCGGCGGCGTAGCTGCTGGAGCGGCAATCCACCAGCAGGTGACCCTCGGCATGTCCATTGAGCGCTTGGGCTAGTTTTGGCTTCCAAAAACTGGCCAACTTGCCTAGGCCCGGCAGACCAACAGACATGGAAAGTCTGTAGGCGGGAATCCTGTCGCCAAAGCGCACGGCGCCCCACAGCCCTGAAATCACCAGCACGGTGGAGTCGGCTTTCTTCTTTTGTGCTGCGTTCATGCTGCTGTACCCCAGGGCGTCGAAGAGCACCCCTGAGTAGATGGTGTGTGCCGGGGCTGCCGGTTCATGGATCAGTCTGGTGTTTCTGCTGACCTCGTGGGCCAAGGTTGCCCCAACGCCCAGCTGGCTCAACGCGTCGTGCTGCTCGGAGACGGCGGCAAGGGCCAACGCCACCCCTTCCCTGGCTGGTGTCAGCTCGGGGAAACTGAGCTCGGCCAGATCCGCAGGTCTTCCTGCGTCGGCGGGGGTCTTACCTTCGGAGGGGGGCAACAAAATGAGCACCGTTCGAGTTTAGCGGCCGGTTCGCCCCTCGCATTCCACTGCCTTCGGAAATCGAACGGGCAGTAGATGTTGATGCTGGGCGCCAACATCAACATCTACTGCCCGTTCGCGGGGGCGGGGGCGCGGGATGGGCTGACGCGGGGGCGCGGGATGGGCTGACGCGGGAGTGGACCGGTCTAGTGAAGTGAATCACGGAACTCGCGCGTAACCTCGGCGCGCTGTCACACTAGATTTGGCTTGGACCAAGGGTGTTTTGAGCTAGAAGAGGTTATCTACGTGGTGCAACAACTCGTGACAAACAACTGCGACACAATTTTGGATTCGTGGATTGGCCGCGAATCCATGGCGGAGGCCATGATTCCGCTCATCGGCAGGCTGTACCGGGAGAACAATGTTCTCACCAGCATCCACGGCAGATCACTGATCAATCAGTCTGTCATTAGCCTTCTCAAAGCCCACCGCTTTGCCCGCCAGATTGACGATGTTGAACTTCCGGTGGAAGAAACCCTGCCACTGCTGCAGGTGCTTGCCAAGTTGCAACTAGGTGCAGCCTCGCTTGACCTGGCCCGGCTCAATGCAAATTTCAAGGCCTCGGATGAGAATGACCTTGAGACGTTCCTGCGCATCGAACTGGCCGACGTCGTCGATCGCTTCGGTGCTGATGAGCGCACCAGCACGGACGTAGTGTTGTACGGGTTCGGCCGCATCGGCCGCCTGCTGGCCCGTATCCTGATCGAACACGCCGGTGGCGGCCACGGGCTGCGCCTGCGCGCCATCGTGGTGCGCAAGGGTGGCGACGCCGATCTTACCAAGCGCGCCAGCCTGCTGCGCCGCGACTCCGTCCACGGCCCGTTCAACGGCACCATCACAGTTGACGCCGAGAACAACATCATCCTGGCCAACGGCACAGCCATCCAGGTCATCTACTCGGACAGCCCGGCCACCATTGACTACACGTCCTATGGCATCCACGACGCCCTGATCGTGGACAACACGGGCCGCTGGCGTGACGAGGAAGGCCTGTCCCAGCACCTGCAGAGCCGGGGCGCCGCCAGGGTCCTGTTGACGGCGCCGGGCAAGGGTGCGCTGAAGAACATTGTGCACGGCATCAACCACGGCACCATCACAGCCGAGGACACCATTGTCACCGCAGCCTCCTGCACCACGAACGCCATCACGCCCGTGCTGAAGGTGCTCAATGACAAGTACGGCATTGTGCACGGACATGTCGAGACGGTTCACTCGTTCACCAACGACCAGAACCTGACGGACAATTTCCACAAGGGTGACCGCCGGGGCCGCTCGGCCGCGTTGAACATGGTGCTGACCGAAACTGGCGCGGCGAAGGCTGTGGCCAAGGCCCTGCCCGAGCTCGAGGGCAAGCTGTCCGGCAACTCCATCCGGGTGCCCACCCCGAACGTGTCCATGGCCATCTTGAACCTGACCCTGGAAAACGGCACCACCAAGGACGAGGTCAACACGCACCTGCGCGACATGTCGCTGAATTCGGGCCTGCGCAAGCAGATCGACTTCATCGACTCACCCGAGGTGGTCTCCAGCGACTTTGTCGGCTCCCGCCGTGCCGGCATTGTGGACGGCTTGGCCACCATCAGCAACGATAAGCATCTGGTGCTCTACGTCTGGTACGACAACGAATTCGGCTACAGCTGCCAGGTGGTCCGCGTCATGGAGGAAATGGCCGGGGTTCACCCGCGCGCTTTCCCGGCGCTTGACGCCGTTGTCGAGCCGGTCGCAGTGCTGGTCTAGCTAACGTACTCAGGGCGGGTCCGGCGTCGAACAATAAAGTTCGACGGCGGACCCGCCTTTTGCGTGCCGGCCCACCGTGGGTGCGTCCCCGGCAAGGCGCCAGCCCTGTAGCGTCCACAGGGCTCCCCAAACTCGCTGCGCTCGTTTGTGGCCCCTCGCCCTGTAGACTTGACCACTGGATAGGGCAGCTAGGCAACCGCGCGTCACGCAAGTGGCTCGAGGAACGTCCGGGCTCCACAGAACAGGGTGGTGGGTAACGCCCACTCGGGGTAACCCGCAGGACAGTGCCACAGAGAAGAGACCGCCTGCACGGCTTCGACCGGAGCAGGTAAGGGTGAAACGGTGGTGTAAGAGACCACCAGTTCCCTAGGTGACTAGGGAAGCTAGGTAAACCCCACCCGGAGCAAGGCCAGACAGGGCATGATTGAGGGCTGTTCGCCCGAGTGTCTGGGTAGGCTGCTAGAGGGCGTCGGCAACGGCGTTCGTAGATGGATGGTTGCCTCTCCGCCGCGGGTAACTTCGGCGGATGACAAAACCCGGCGTAACGGCTGCCCTATCCAAACAAACAGGCCAATTCGTGCGCCTTGATTGCCCCTGTGGATAACTGGCGCCACCTTCCCGCGCAACCTTCTAAACTTAAAGTGACCGAGTTACCGGCACTACAATGCTCCGGGCACAAGGACGCACCACGGACCGGGTCAGCTGAGCCCAACAGCGGGAGTCCTTGCCTAGGGCGGGTCAGGGGTGAGGATGTCCCATGGCACGGCACGCGCAAGACGTCACCCAGCAGCGCACAGATAAGGCGCCACGGCCGCCCGTTCGGGAAGCCGTTTTGTTGGCCGTTGTGGTGCTGGTGGTTTTGGCCGGCTGGCTGCACAGCTCGGGTCGTTGGCCGTTCACACCGGATGCCGGTCCAGCGCCGGCGGTCACCACGCCCTCGCCCGCATTGGGCCAGCCCATAGCGGTTCTGACGTCAGCATCGGCTTTGGCCGTTCTGGAAACCCTTCAGGTCAAAGGTGAATCGCCGCAACCTGACTACCAACGCAGTGCCTTTGGCGAAGCGTGGCTGGATGCTGATGCCAATGGCTGCGACACTCGCAACGACGTCCTGCGCCGCGATCTGCAGGCGGTGCAGTTCACTGCGGGATCACTGTGTCTGGTGTCATCAGGCACGCTGAACGAGCCATACACCGGCAAGAACGTGCCATTCCAACGCGGCAAGGACACCAGCGAGGCCGTTCAAATTGATCACGTGGTGGCCCTGGGCAACGCCTGGCAAACGGGAGCCGCCATCCTGACGCCGCTGCAACGGCAGTCCCTGGCCAATGATCCGCTGAACCTCTTGGCCGTGGACGGGGACGCCAATCAAGACAAGAGCGCCGCCGATGCCGCCAGCTGGCTGCCACCCTCGAAAAAGTTCCGTTGCCACTATGTGGCCCGGCAAATATCGGTCAAAGCCGCCTACCAGCTGTGGGTGACGCCAGCCGAGAAGTGGGCCATGGAAAACGTTCTGGGCCGCTGCCCGAGGCAAGCGGCGCTGGGTTCCGGGTACGTGAAATAAACCCACCGCGCAGGAACAAAGCAGGGAATCCCTATTCGCGCTTAGTGCCGATCTCCGTCAAAGGCAGCTCCGGGTAGTTCTTTTCGACCCGGCGCATGGCCCAAATATCGTTGAACAGGGCCAGGAATTCACCATCACTGCGCTCCAGCACCTCAGCGCCGTGGACAGTGCTCAGCGTGGCTGCGGCGTCCGGCGTCGTCAATCTGGCGAGGCTGTAGGGGAGGCGCTCTAGACGCATGGGGGCGTTGAAGTCGTGATGCATGCGGTCCTCGACAACTTCAAACTGCATGGGGCCCACGGCCGCCAGCACGGGTGCCTGGTCTCCGCGCAGGTCCGAACGCAGCACCTGGATGACGCCTTCATGCTCAAGCTGCTCGATGCCGCGGCGGAACTGCTTGTACTTGCTGGGATCCTTGGAGCGGGCCACCTGGAAGTGTTCCGGGGCGAAGAGCGGAATGGCCGGGTACTCCACCGATTCCTCAACAAACAAGGTGTCGCCCACGCGCAGCGTGGAGGCGTTGACCAGGCCAACAACATCGCCCGGGAAGGCTGTGTCAATCACTTCGCGGTCGCGGCCAAAGACCTGCTGGGCGTACTTGGTCGCGAAGGATTTGCCGGTGCGGGTTTGGGTGACAACCATGCCACGCTCAAACATGCCGGAGCAGACCCGGATGAAGGCCACGTGGTCGCGGTGGGCCTGGTTCATGCCGGCCTGTACCTTGAAGACAAAACCTGAGAACGGAGCATCCACCGGGCGGGTGGCGCCGGCCACGTCGGGGCGTGGTGAGGCGGGCGGTGCGAAGTCCACCAGGGTGTCCAGAATCTGCTTCACACCAAAGTTCAGTGCGGCTGAGGAGAACAGCAGGGGAGTGGCCTTGCCGGCATAGAACGCCGCCAAATCCACGGGAGCGTCGACATCTACCACCAAGCTGGCTTCCTCGGTGGAATCGGTCCAGGCCTCCCCTTCGGATTCGGCGGCCGCCTCAGGGGTCATGTATTCGGTCAGTGCAATCTGGGCACCGGAGCTGTTACGTGCAAACTTGGCGAACTCGTTGCGGCGGATGTCCCACACGCCCCGGAAGTCGCCGGCGATGCCGATGGCCCAGGTCAGCGGCATGGGCGTGAGCCCCGTGCGCTCGGTGATTTCATCCATCAATTCCAGCGGATCCAGACCGGGCCTGTCCCACTTGTTGATGACTGTGATGATGGGCAGATTGCGTTGCCGGCACACCTCAAAAAGTTTCATGGTCTGTGTTTCCAGACCCTTACCGGCGTCAACAAGCATGACGGCACAATCCACAGCCGCCAGCACGCGGTACGTATCTTCGGAGAAGTCGGCGTGGCCGGGGGTGTCGAGCAGGTTGATGACAGTGTCACGGTAGGAAAACTGCAGCGCTGCGGAGCTGATCGAGATGCCGCGGTCCTTCTCCATCTGCTGCCAGTCCGAGATCGTGTCCCTCCGGTTGGACTTGCCGTTGGTTGCCCCGGCTGTGCCAATCACCTTGGCGTGCAATGCCAACGCTTCCGTCAGCGTGGACTTACCCGCATCAGGGTGCGAAATAACGGCGAAGGTTCGCCGACGTTCCGCCTGGCCGGTAATTTCGGTGGCGCGGGCGGGGGGTTGGGCCGGAGAGGACACAAGACTACTTTCTAGCGGCGAAAAGAATGTTCAGGCGGAGGCAAGACACCAACTACCAAGTTTACCGCAGCGAGGGGGCATCCAGTGGGCAGGGGTCTAACGGGGCAATTCGAGGGAACCGAAACCCAACTGCCAAGTACCTCCGGCATCGATGCGCTCCAGGACAATCCTTTGCAACGCCGTCGTCCGCGGCAGGGAATCGACGTTCTCCAGGCTGCGGGTGCGGAAGGTGAAATAGACGGCGTCGGTGGGTTCGTCGCGAGGTTCGCCGTACGGGGTGAACAACGCCGCAAAAGTGGCGATGTTGGTGCCCGGCTCCAACTGCGTGGCCAGGTAGGGGTCCAGCAGCCAGGACTCGCAATTGGCGGTGCGAACCGGCTGGTCTGCAAAGTGTTCTTCAAAGAATGGGCGGGCCAGGGCCAGGCTCTCGTTCACAGTTGTTGCACCCAATCCGCCGCCCTCGGGGATATGAATACCCAGGATCCACTCCTCGGCGTCAACACCGGGGATGGCCGCTTTGGGCTGGTGAATGAGGTACTGCAGCCGGCCCAGCTGGTAGAGGCGGCCGGAAAATACCTGGTTTAGCCATTTGTAGGTGTCCATGCCGAAGCGGTTGTGAACACGGCGGTTGATGGCCATGTTCCGGCCAAAATCGGCCAGCGTCGCACGGGAGATGGCGTCGGGAATGTTCCGCCCGGCGTGCCACTGCAAGAGGTGGGGGACAAACGTCAGCATGGCGCGCAGCCAATCAAGCTCTGTCACGGGGTGTTCGTCGGTGCCCAGTTCCGGCACCGAATCATCGGCACTGCCAAGTCGCTCCAGCAGGTAGCCGTACACCTTGGCTGCGGCCGGGCTAAGCGGGCTCTCCATGAGTGCCAAACATTCGGCACGATCGCCGGGGGCAATGCCCAAGTAGTCAAGTGTCAGGTCGGGGCTCATGGCGGTGCGCGAGGTCATGGGGTTAGTTTAGCGAACCCGCGGCTGCTGCATTGGCCCGCCAGCAAACAACTATGCGCAGAACCCATCACGGGTCCTGCGCATAGTTCACGCCCCGGCAGGCGAAGGAGCTACTGGTTCTCTTTGGGCTTTTTCACAAACAATGTTTCGGCCTGTTCCAAGGACATCCCGTTGGTTTCGGGGATCTTGAACATGACGAAGAAGAAGGACGCGGCAGCAAAGAGTGCATACATGCCGTAGGTCAAGGGCAGGGATGCGGCGGCCATGGCCGGGAACGTCAAGGTGATCAGGAAGTTGGCCACCCACTGGGCGGCAGCGGCCAAACCCAGGGCGCGGGCACGGATGCGTGACGGGAAGATCTCACCCAAGAGCACCCAAACCAATGGTCCCCACGATGCGCCGAAGCTGACCACAAACACGTTCGCCGCAACCAAAGCAACAGGTCCCCAGGCGCCGGGAAGGCTCATGTCCGAGCCGCTGCCTGTCGCCGCCGCGAAGGCAAGTGCCATGGTGCCCAGGGACACGGCCATGCCGATGGAACCCGTGAGCAGGATGGGACGGCGCCCAATCCTGTCCACCAGTGCGATGGCCACGAGTGTCACCAGAATGTTGACCACCGCTGTTACCACCGAGATGCTCAGTGAGTCCTTCTCCTGGAAGCCCACTGCCTGCCACAACGTGGTGGAGTAGTAGAAGATGACATTGATGCCAACGAACTGCTGCAATACGGAGAGGATAATACCTATCCACACCACCGGCATGAGCCCGAGACGTTTTCCACGCAGTGAGCCCTTCCGCGCCGAGAGGGAGTCTTCCTTGACGGCGTCCTTGATTTCGCGGATGCTGCGCTCCGTGTCATCGTCGGGGGCGATGGTCTTGAAGACCTTTGCTGCATCTTCCTCTTTGCCTTGAAGCACCAGGAAGCGTGGGGACTCGGGAAGGACAAAGGCGATCCAGCCGTAGGCAATCGCAGGGACTACACCGGCCAGGAACATCCAGCGCCACGCCGGCAGCCCGAACCACAGCTCCTGCAGTGCGCCACCGGCAGCATTGGCGAACAACGCATCAGAGAGCAGCGCAGCGAAGATACCGATGGTGATGGCAAGCTGCTGCAGGGAAGCGAGTCGTCCGCGGTGGCGTCGCGGGGATATTTCGGAAATGTAGGCCGGGGCAATCACCGACGCCAGGCCAATGCCCAGACCGCCCACCAGACGCCAGAAGATCAAGTCGACGACGTTGAAGGCAAGTCCGGTACCCAGGGCGCTGACCAAAAACAGTGCCGCACCAAGTTTCATGGCGGGGATGCGGCCCTTGGCGTCGGCGATCTTGCCTGCCATGAAGGCGCCCACTGCGCAGCCGAGAAGTGCTATGGCGACGGCAAAGCCGGTGAGGGTGTCGCCCAGTTTGAAATCGCCCTGGATGGCATCCACGGCGCCGTTGACAACCGAGGAGTCGAAGCCAAAGAGGAACCCACCCACTGCGCCGGCTACGGCGAGGCCCACCACTTTGCGGGGGATGGTGTTTGCTGTGGAGTGTGGAGTTTTGATGCTGGTCATGGTTCCCCCTTGTGGCAGCTATTCATGAGGGAACTGGCCGGGTCGACAATAAGGTGCAGAGTAATCTCTAAGCCAAGTTACTGCATGCCAGCTAATCGTCGAGCAGAATATGCCGCCCACAATCGTGTGACATATCACTCATGAGTGGTATGGCACAGCCGGGCCGGCCGTGTGCGTGCGAGCAAGAGAGGAGGTGTGGCTAGTGCCCGAACGGGTCGGGATCCACGCCCGGCAGCCAGGTCAGGCCGGCAACGCCCCAGCCGTTGTTCTTGGCAGAGCGTTTGGCCTTCTTGGCGTAGCGGGCGTTGAGTCTATCCACGTAGAGTTTGCCGTCCAAGTGGTCGTATTCGTGCTGCATGCACCGGGCAAACCAGCCGGTTGCCTCAAAGTCCAGCGGATTGCCGTCCACGTCGAAGCCGCGCACGCGCACCCATTCGGCTCGCTTGAGTGGGAAGTCAATGCCAGGGACGGACAGGCAGCCCTCCACCTCGTCATCGGGATCGGGGGTGTTGCCGGAAATCTTTCCGACGGTGAGCGTGGGGTTCACCACGACACCCCTGGCGGGGACGTCGTCGTCGTTCTCCATTTGGTAGGTGAACAGGCGCAAGCCAACACCAACCTGCGGGGCTGCCAAGCCAACACCATTGGCCGCGTCCATGGTTTCGTACATGTCCGCCACAAGACTCTTGAGGTTTTCGTCAAAAGCCATGACCTGATCGGCGCGGCGGTGGAGCACGGGCTCACCCAAAATAGTCACGGGAAGGATGGTCATGACGGCTTCCTTTTCAGGTTCGGAATTCAGGCTCACGTTTTACAGCATCGATGGCAATGAAAAACACCCCGATCAAATGACCGGGGTGTTTTCGTGATTCCGTGGAACCACTTTCGGGGTGAGATACGGGGGTTGAACCCGCGACCTCCTGGACCACAACCAGGCGCTCTGCCAACTGAGCTAATCCCACCATGTCGGCCGCAACTACAGCAACATTCTTTTGGAATGTCCTGTGTGCTTGTGGCAACGACGACTAGTCTACATGAGCTGTAGGGCGTTCAAAACCAAAACAGGCCCGTAGGGCCAAGTTGTGAGCTAGATCGCATTTTTGCGGCAGGAATTCCGCGTAAACACCTGGAATTCGCGTTTAGTACTTAGCTGCAATCTTCTTTGCGGTGTTGGTATCGGGCCCCGGTGCCGGCACAAAGACGGCTTCACGGTAGTACTTGAGCTCATTGATGCTGTCCTTGATGTCGCCCAGGGCGCGGTGTCCGCCGGTCTTGGCAGGGGACTGGAAATAAGCGCGCGTGTACCAACGACGCGAGAGTTCCTTGATGGTGGAAACGTCGATGACCCGGTAGTGCAGGTGTTCCACGAGTTCTGGCATGTCACGGCTGAGAAAAACCTTGTCTGTGCCGATGGAGTTTCCGGCCAGCGGGGCTTTGTTGGGCTGCGGCACATGCTTTTGGATGTACGCCAACACCTGCGCCTGCGCGTCTTCCATGGTGGTGCCGCCAGCTAGTTCCTCTATCAGTTTCGAGGAGGTGTGCATGTCGCGCACAAAGTCGCCCATCTGCGCCAAGGCCTCATCGCTGGGCTTGATGACAACATCAATACCGTCGCCCAGAATGTTCAGTTCGGAATCTGTTACGAGCGCCGCCACCTCGATCAAGGCATCATTGACGGCGTCAAGGCCAGTCATCTCACAGTCAATCCACACAATGCGTTCATTATTAATAGCCACGCGTCAAATGTACCGTGAACCCCGCACCTGCCGCCGCGCTTGCCCGCCGTGGGCGATCATTGCATCCCGCCCTTGCGCAGCGCGGACAACAACCGTGATTTGAAAAGATGCTCATTGAAGAGGTCCTTCCAGCCGATGCGGATGACCGTCCAGCCCAATTCAATGAGTTCATTTTCACGTATTCTTTCAGCGCGCAGGACTTCTTG
This sequence comes from Arthrobacter sp. TMN-49, assembly GCF_054511095.1. Taxonomy (NCBI): domain Bacteria; kingdom Bacillati; phylum Actinomycetota; class Actinomycetes; order Micrococcales; family Micrococcaceae; genus Arthrobacter; species Arthrobacter sp. TMN-49. Next base: position 205,490 of record NZ_JBTNDH010000002.1, read on the forward strand.
GGTGGGACGGTAGTTGAAGTACTTCCCTTCGCCATCAAACTCGAGGATTACTTTGTAGCCGGGCCAGGCGAAATCTGCGCGATAGTCGCCGTGACGGGTGGTCAGTTTGAATTGCAGTTGGGCTGGCTCAATGTTGCACACGCTGAGGAGATCCCGTGTGAGGGTCTCTCCTGCCGATTCAGAATCACCTGTTGCGAAGGCGAGTGCTGCGCGGAAGATTCGAATCCCGCGGTGCTTGTCCAAGGCCCTGGCTTCGCGTTCCAAGGCTGAGCGTGGGACGCCTGTGTGCAACGCATGGTCCATGAGGATGAGAGCTTGTTTGTAGCTCATGGTCAAGGCGCAATCCACAGTCGTTCGCAGGACAGTGGTTGCCAGCAGGCCATCCACAATGGTGCACTGATCCGCTGGGAGAGGCCGGCAATGAACCTTCACGTCGGAGGCTCTTTGCACGGTTGAGTTCTTGGCCGTGCGAGTTACGTGGATGAAGGAATCGGCATTCCAGAGGGGTAGCTGGTGCAATCTGGCCGCCGACACGTGGCTGTAGACGGAGTATGCGCGCTCTGATGCAACAGCCGCGTGGGCGTGCAAGAAGACAAGCGTTCTTGCTTGATCTGCTGGGTCAAGGGCATTCCAGTAGCTGGCCCTGACATAGCACCCCCGACGAGCCTTGTGGAGTATCCCCGCGCCAACCAGCGCGCGAATGGACCCGGCGTTGAGTCCGGCGTCATTGAGTTGGCGGGAACGCCATGCATGTTCGCCCGGGGGCAATCGCGTTTGGAGCCCTAGCGGTGCTGCCGGTACCACGCGGGCTGCAAAACCTGGCAGCAGGTGAAGTCCCTGACCATTGCCATTGAACGAGTCAGGACTACCGGTGTGGTTCGAAGCTGGTGAGGCGTCCATCCTTCAATCCTGAGGGCGAATGGTGGTCGCCACCAGACAGATTGGGCAATCTGTGGATAACGCACGCCTGCTTCCGCGTAAAAGTGCGGAGCAGTTTGTCGGCTGGCCCGTTATGGTCGGCGCTCGGTCCAATTCGGTCGCTGCGGTTTCTGGCCGAGGTAGCCGGTTAGCGTCGAGACCCGGGTACCGCGTATGTGGGTTTCGACGCTAACCGGCTACCTCGGCGAATTGGGGGGCGTGGGTGGGGTGGGTTTCGACGCTAACCGGCTACCTCGACCCGGACCGGCTACCTCGGCGCGGGGGCAAATAGTCCTCCGGGGCTGATGGCATCGCCCGATCGGGCGGGATCTAGCCTAAAAGCAACCGTTGACGGTAGTGCGCCCCGCCGCTCAAGGTGGCGCTATCCGTGTCACTCAAGGTGACGCTATCTAGGCCCGAACAAACAGTCCTGCGTTGGGCCCAGGATTCCTAAGACTCCTCGGCCGCGGCGGAAGCGGCGCCGGTCGCTGTAACCACCGAATCGCCCGACGTGTCCCCGGCGGCACCGGCGGCAGCAGCTGTGGAGGGTGCGGCGTCGTGCTTGGGAATCGAGGAAGGATCACGGCCCAACAAGAACAACTGGCGCACGCTCCACACAAACAGGATCACCAGCAACACGTTCCGCGCCGTCAACACAGCAGCCATGACGGCGTTGTTGTTGGAAAGGTCGTTGTAGAAAAGCGGGAAGACCAAGAACGTGAGGATGGCCACGCCAATGAGCATGGTGGCCGGGACCCGCCACGCCTTCCATTGGTGGGCCAGACCCACGGCAACCGCTGGTGCCAGCCACACCATGAACTGCGGGGAGCCCACCTTGTTGAACACCACGAACGCGGTGGTCAGGGCGAGCGATCCGAACAGGAGCAGGGCTGTCCTGTCGGCGCCACCGCTGCGCTTGCCCGTGTGCAGGGCCCAAAAAATGAGGCCCGCCACGAGCAGCGCCGCAGCTACCAACAGCGGTTGCATGAGAAAACTCATGACCTCGGAGCCGGGCCCGTCCACCTGCATGGAGTTGATGTCCATGTTCATGTACATGTGCGCGTCGCCAAGGCCCAGCACGCTCATCCACAGCCATGGTGTGGTGAACGTGGCTTCGAGCTGCATGCCGCGGTCGCCTTGTTCAAGCAGGAAATTGAGAAGCTTGTGTGCCGAGTTCATGCTCAGCGCCAGCACCACCACGAAAGCTGTGATCAACATGCCCGCCAGAACCACACGCACCCGCTGCTTCACCACTGTGAAAAGCGCAAGCACGACGGCGGCCGGCCAGACTTTGGTCCACGTGGCCACACTGAGGATCAGTGAGGTCAGGAACGGGCTGGCCACGCCAAGAGACAATGCGATGAGCACCACGGGGGCTGTGAACCCGTCAACCCGGGCGAAGCCCAGCCACGCCATCAACGCGGAGAAGGAAATCCACCACAGCGCTGCCGGAATGGCTGAACGATTTTTACCCCAACTGGTGAGTTTGCCCACGGCAAGGGTGTTCAAACCAGCAATCATCAGAACCCAGATGAACAAGAAGGGCCCCTCACCGAAGATGTACGCCACGGCGATGGGGACCAACGCCAGGAGTGGGTAAATCCAGGGACTGGGGCCAAGTATGCGGGTCTCATCGAAGCCGACCGAAGCCCAGATGCGGTAGATGAACGTGTCGCTATAGGCTTCCCCCCGCAGCGACAACAGGCCTGCGAACACAAGGAACACCAGGTGAACCGTACCGAAGACGCACCACATGCCCGGGGGAGTTTTCAACCAGTTCTGGATCCGGGCGGGCATCACTGCATCCCGTAGGCGGGCAAGGGTGGAAAAAAACGTATCGGTGGAGATGGTCCAGTCCTTCGTGAGTGTGGCGGCGGCCTGAGCCGAACGCAGGCAATCCGTAAACCACGCCGAGTACATGGCCAATGGTCTTAGGAGATGCCCGGCTGGAGTGGGTAGACTGCCAAGAACGGAGTCCTTGGCCGTTTACATATTAGCGCAGCCGGGTCTTGTTCCCCGGGTTCGCCCTCCCCTGTGCATGCCAAGCGGGCCTACCACGAGGGGCAACGATAGTTCAGGAGTTTGTTGTTGACCAGCACTGAAATTGCCATGCCGGAGGTGAGGAATCGGGTGTTCGCCAAACTGCCTATTCGCACCGGCACCGCCTCCTCAGCCGTCTGGCAGGGCTTTGCTGGCTCGCTGCTGTTGCTGATGGGTTCCCTGGGTGTCGGCTGGCTGGCCAGCAGTTCGGTGCTCATCAGGTCGCCCTTGTTCATTTTTGCCCGGACCACCCCCACAGCTGTCATCTGCGCAACAGTCCTGTTGTGTTTAGGTGCGCTGTTGATGTTGCGCGCGTGGCTGCGGCTGAGCCAGCATTTGCGTGGATGGTCCGACGAATCAGGCCCTATCCTGAAGAAGGCGCTCATCTTGTGGGTAGCGCCCATGATGGTGGCGTTGCCGCTCTTTAGCCGTGATTCGTACGCCTACATTGGTCAGGGCCGGCTCATGCAGCAGGGTTTGGACCCGTACACCAACGGAATCTCTGCGCTCAACAACTACTTCCTGCTGGGCCCTGACACCTTGTGGACAGAAGCCCCAACACCGTACGGGCCGTTGTGGTTGTGGTTGGAGCATTTGGCGGTGCTGATACCAGCCAGCAGCCCAGAAATTGCTTTGATCCCGTTCCGACTGGCCAGTCTGGCGGGCGTGGTGCTGCTGGCCATTTATGTGCCAAAACTTGCACAGCGGCACGGATTTAACCCGCACCGGGCGCTGTGGCTTGCCGTTTTGAACCCGGTAACACTGATGAATTTCATTGCCAGTGTGCACAACGATTCCCTCATGATGGGTCTTGTGGTGGCAGGCCTTTACTACGCCAGCACCAAACGGGCCGTGGTGGGTATTTTGTTTGTCACGGCCTCCATTGCCATCAAACCCATCACACTGATTGCACTGCCCTTTGTGGGGTTGCTTTGGGCCGGATCGCGGGCCGGCTGGGTCCGCAAATTTGTCTTCTGGGCCGCTACCCTGGGCATTTCCGCCGGTGTCATGGCTGCCATGGGGGCGATAAATGGCCTGGGATTCGGCTGGTTGGCGGCACTGCAAACCCCTGGCACCATCTGGCACTGGTACGCGCCGGTGGGCATCGGATCGGTATCGATCGGTTCATTTGTGGACTGGTTGGGCGGTAGTGGCACCCCCATTGCCGATGGTATTCAAAAGGTTGCCCAGGTTGTTTCGATCTTGATTGTCATGGCTTTGGCCTTCCTCAAGGTGCGCTTGGCGCCAACCGGGGGACTTGGCGAGGACTTGCCCGAGGCTCAGCGGTATAGTCACGCCGTGATGCGCCGCATGGCGTGGGCTTTTTCCGCCGTGGTTTTGCTCGCCCCGATGATTCAGCCCTGGTATGTGGTGTGGTTGTTGGCGTTCTTCGCCATCACGGGGATCAAGGACGGCTGGCCGTTGCGCATTGTGTTCTACCTCAGTGCGTTCTTTACCTTGATCGCCCTCACTGACCAACTAAGCGTGTTCCCGTGGATTCCCATGGTGGCGGTGCGCAGCGTGGCCGTTGGTGTTGCCTTGCTGGGCATCCTTTACATAACCCTGTGGGATAAGAAGACCAGTGAACTGTTCAAGCGGGACAGACTGTCCATCAAGCCTTAACAGTAGGCAGCTGATGCCTACGCGTTCACATGTTTGAGGGCTTCACGCCGTGACAGCGGGCTGAGCTGGCTTTCATGGTCGGCAACATAACTGCGCACCCACGCGGGGTCCGTTCTGGCATATTGGCGCAACGCCCAACCGATTGCCTTGCGAATGAAGAACTCCTTGTCCGCCAGATTGGGCGCAAAAACGTCCCCGAGTAGCTTCGTGTCGGTGGCTGCCTTGGCGGGCAATTGGGCGATGATGGCCGCCCCGCCAGAAATTCGGGTGCACACTCCACCCCCGCTGCACCGGCTCCATGGTTTCGCGGTGCTGTTGCAGAAGATCGTGCAGGCGCGGTGCCACGGAATCCACATAGTCCCACCATTGTCCCGTCTCAATCACGACGGCGTAAAACGGCAGGAGCCCCGGCTCACCGCGGGCTGGACGTGAGTCCGTGAGCATGATGGCGGCGTAGCGTTCCTCCCGAAACTCGGCGCCGTGCCACAGCGCAGTGACTGTGGAGCGGAGCTGTTCCACACTGGCAAAGGGGTGCTCCTTGGCGAGCGTCCGCACGGTTTTTCGCACCGCGGGGGAGGGACACCAAGATACGGCATGTCCGATTTCATGTACGCGGCCATTCCCTCAGCCTTGTCCGGAATGGCCACCAGATTCAGGGCCGGGCGCAGGGCAGTGAGGAACAAGCGGTTGTGGGAATCGGCGTCGAACGACATTTCCTCAGCGTAGCGACCCCGGGAGGCCGGTGTTGGGGGGCGGGGGGGGGGGGAGGGGGGCGGAGGTTTGCAATGAGCAAAACGGGGGGAAG